>NZ_CBCHRQ010000052.1:0-10158 GCF_965064355.1 Aquiluna sp. | reverse complement strand
CGCCAGGTTGCCACCTTCTTTGGAATGGTGCCAGATGGTTCGGTAACTGGAATTTTGTCGGTGCTGGTATTTGGTGCTGGCACCAACTACGCCCTGCTACTTATTGCTCGTTACCGCGAAGAGCTGCTGCTTGAAGAAAACCGTCACGTGGCAATGGCCAAGGCGCTCAAGGGTGCAGGGCCTGCGATTATCGCTTCCGGTTCAACAGTCACCTTGGCGCTTCTAACCCTTACCCTCGCTGAACTTGGTGGTAACCGAACTCTCGGTTTGGTTTGTGCAACCGGAATCGTGATTGCCATGATCTCCGCACTTGTCGTGCTACCTGCAGCACTGGTGGTCTTTGGTCGTGGCTTGTTCTGGCCATTCGTTCCACGTTTTGGTGGAGTGAACAAGAGTCTAAATGGACTGTGGGGCAAGCTTGGTCGCGCAGTTAGCAAGCGTCCGGCAATCATTTCCTCGGTCGGTGTTTTGATTTTGGCTGGCTTGGCAATTGGAGCCAGCGGCATTCAGGTTGGTCTTGCATCCACCGAGCAGTTCCGCGAGAAGCCAGAAGCTGTTTACGGTCAGGAAATTCTTGGTGAAGCATTCCCAGCTGGTGCCACCTCCCCAACCACAGTGATTGTGGACAAGGGCTTTGAGGCTGAAGCCGCAGAGGTTGCCAAGAAGGTCCCGGGTGTGGCTGAAGTTACCGTAGGTGAAACCGATGGTGAGATCGTCGCACTGAGCGTGGTGCTAGATGCTACCGGTGGTTCTGAAGAGGCTTACCAGTCGATTCGCGACCTACGCACCGAGCTTGCAACTTTGGAATCCGCTAACGCACTTGTTGGTGGTCTGGATGCAGAGACCCTGGATGTGAAGTCAACCTACGAGCGTGACCAGCTGCTGGTTATCCCACTGATCTTGATCTTGGTGTTCTTGGTCTTGGTATTGCTACTTCGCTCACTCCTTGCGCCGATCCTGCTACTCACCACAGTGGTGGCATCGTTCTTCGCTTCGATGGGCGCCAGCTGGTTGATCTTTGATCAGCTACTTGGACTCCCAGCGCTTGACCTAAGCGTGTTCCTCTACTCTTTCTTGTTCCTAGTGGCCCTTGGTGTTGACTACAACATCTTCTTGGTCTCCAGGGCTCAAGAGGAAGCTGTGAAGCACGGCACACGTGAGGGCATGGTTCGAGCACTGAGTGCGACCGGTGGAGTTATTACTTCGGCAGGTATTTTGCTGGCAGCGGTATTCGCAGTGCTTGGCGTATTGCCACTGATCGCTCTGTACCAGATCGGAATCATTGTCTGCATCGGTGTGCTACTTGACACCTTGCTGGTGAGAACCGTTGTGGTTCCGGCGCTCGCATTTATGACGGGTGACAAGTTCTGGTGGCCAAGAAAGAAGCTAACCGCTCCTAAATTTGGCTAGACCAAAACCCAAGCGGTGTCATTGGGCAAAAGACTTCCGTCTTTGCCCAGCGGCATAGAACTAATCACAACTTCTCCGGTTAGCTTTATTGGCTCACTGGAGAAGTTGTGGACTATCTGCAGGCTCCCGTTTTGGTATCTGAGAGCGTCAGTTTTGGACACCCAGTCAAAAGATCCTTCGCCAAGTTTCAGCTCGCTGCGAAGTTTCAGTGCCTGCTGATACATCGTGAGCGTTGAGCCCTCTTTGCCCTGCTGCTGGTCGCGAGACAGGGCTGCGTAGCTTTGAGGTTGTGGCAGCCATGCTTTGCCGGTTTGGTTGAAACCATTTGAGGCATTGCCCATTTCCCACGGAAGTGGCACGCGACAACCATCGCGGCCAACCCTTTGGCCTTGGGTCCTTGCGAAGGTCGGGTCCTGGCGGTGCTCGTCGGCGAGTGTGGTGTGGTCTGGAAGGCCAAGTTCTTCGCCCTGGTAGAGGTAGCTAGCGCCTGGCAGTCCAAGCATGAACAGCGTCGCAGCCCTTGCCTTTTGCAGACCAAGAACGTTGTTTGGTTGTGGGTTGTTTGGGCCAACTCCGTCGGAGGCGGTGGTGCGACCGTAGTCACCGCCAAAGCGGGAAACGTGCCGAAGCACATCGTGGTTGTTTAGCACCCATGTGCTTGGAGCGCCGACAGCATCAAATGCCTCGAAGGACTCGTCAATAGCAGCTACTAGTTTTTCTCTCTCCCAACCGGCATCCAAGAATCTGAAATTGAAGGTCTGGTGGAATTCATCCGGTCTTACCCAAAGGGCCATAAAGCTAAGCGGCAAAACATAGGCCTCGCCACACATCGCTCTGTCACCTGGGTAGCTATCTAGAATCCTGCGCCAGTCTCTAAAGATTTGGTGAACTGAATCTTGGAACCACATTGGAGGGTTCTCGCGACCCTCGATAAATCCAGCCCCAGCCTCTTCAACATAAGGGTGATCTGGAAGCCCTTCTGCCTTGGCCATCGCGTGCGGCTGGTCTACTCGGAAGCCATCCACTCCGCGGTCAAGCCAGAAGCGCAGAATGTTTTCAAACTCTTCTCGAACAACCGGATTCTCCCAATTCAGATCCGGCTGCGAGGAATCGAATAGGTGGACATACCACTGCCCATCTTCGACGCGAGTCCAAGCTGAACCACCAAACATCGACTGCCAGTTATTTGGAGGAAGCTCACCGTTTTCACCCCTGCCGTCTTTGAAGTGATAGTAGGAGCGCTCTTTGGAACCTGGCGCTGCCTTGAGGGCTCTCTGGAACCACTCGTGCTCGCTGGAGGAGTGGTTCGGGACTAGGTCAATCATCACCCGAAGAGAGAGTCGGTGAGCTTCTGCAACCATCTCATCAAAATCTTCGAGGTTTCCAAAAAGTGGGTCAACGCTTACGTAGTCAGAGACGTCGTAACCGGCATCTTTTTGCGGAGAGCGGTAAAAAGGGCTTAGCCAAATCGCATCGATACCTAGTCTTTGCAGGTCAACAAGCCGATTGGTTATGCCTTTTAGGTCACCCATGCCATCGCCATTTGCGTCAGCAAATGAGCGCGGATAGATCTGGTAGATGACACCTGAGCGCCACCATTGAGCACCTTCTTGGCTTAGGTGTAACGGCATGACTAGAGCTTAATCCAGGCAACCTGGTCGTGCTCTAGTACCTCCTCGATGGTTAGGTCGTGCTGAGTGGTGGCAAGCAGTTCACCCTTTGGAAGCGAGATTGCACTTCCGGTGAAGTTAGCCAAAACCAATACACCGTTGTTGATGTAGGCGAGTGAGTTTTTGCCAGCGTGTTCATCGGCCCACTTCAGGCTGCCGTGACCAAGCTTATTAGCCTTGCGGATTTTGATTAGGCGCTTGTAAAGCTCGAGGGTGGAACCTGCAACACCACGCTGCGATGCACGAGCGTAGATCTTGTAGTTCGAAGGCTGTGGCAACCAGGACTCTCCGGTGGCATTGAAGCCAAGTGCCGGTGCATCTGCCTCCCATGGAATTGGAACACGGCAACCATCGCGACCAACTCGTTCGCCCTTCGTGCGGAAGTAGGTTGGGTCTTGACGGTACTTACCCTCCAGGGTGGTGTGCTCTGGAAGTCCAAGTTCTTCACCCTGGTAAATGTATGCGCCACCAGGTAGACCAAGCATGAATGCGCTGGCAGCGCGAGCAACGCGCTGACCACGGGCCTCATCTGGCTGCGGGTAGTCAGGGCCGATTCCATCGCCCTGCTTAGGGATTTCGTCGTAGGCCATGCGGGTTACGTGGCGAATGGTGTCGTGGTTTGAAAGCACCCAGGTGCTTGGAGCACCAACGCCACCAAAGGCAGCCAGTGACTCATCAACGACATCGCGAAGTTCGTCTTTGTCCCAAGGGCAGCCAAGGTATCCAAAGTTGAAGGTCTGGTGATACTCGCCGGGTCTTACCCACTGCGCCATCTTTGGGATGGTTGACAGCCAAGCCTCGCCACACATCGCACGGTCTTCGTATTCGTCGAGGACCTTGCGGAACTTCCTGTTGATTTCGTGAACTCCAGGCTGACCCCAGAACGGGTGCTGGTAGTCCTTCAGCTCATCGCTGATGCCGGTCATGGTGGAGTTGTTCTCAACCACATCTGGCAAGCCAGGCTCTTTCACTAGGCCGTGGGCAACGTCGATGCGGAAACCCGCAACGCCGCGATCTAGCCAAAAGCGAAGTACCGATTCAAACTCTTCAACGACCTTTGGGTTATCCCAATCAAAGTCAGGCTGAGAGGAATCGAAGATGTGCAGGTACCACTGGCCATCTTCGATCCGAGTCCAAGCAGGACCACCGAATACCGACTCCCAGTTGTTTGGAGGTAGCTCACCCTTCTTACCCTTACCCTCGCGGAACATGTACATCGCGCGCTCTTTAGAGCCCTTGCCGGCCTTGAGTGCTGCCTGGAAAAGTGGGTGCTGGTCAGAAGAGTGGTTTGGAACTAGGTCAACAATTACGCGGATGCCCATCGCGGTGGCTTTAGCTAGCATCGCATCAAAATCCGCAAGGGTTCCGAACAGTGGATCAATGTCCTTGTAGTCGGAAACGTCGTAACCGGCGTCCTTCTGCGGAGACTTGAAAAACGGTGAGAACCAAATGGCGTCAATGCCAAGTTCCTGCAGCTCACCCATTCGCTGTGCGATTCCGTTTAGGTCACCAATACCATCGCCATCGCCATCGGCGAAGGAGCGTGGGTAGATCTGGTAGATGACGGCTGAGCGCCACCACTCTGCACCGGGGCTGGATGGGACCAGCAAGTTTTCAGACATAGGCAGAAGCTTATGACCTAGTTTGGCGTGGTTCTAGAGGCTCTAGAGCGAGTCGCAATTGGTCTGTAAACGATTACAGTTGCTAGCCGACTGGCTTGTAAGCGTTTTCACTTAATTACTGTTGCTTCCCTAAAAGTAGGGCTTGTTATCAACTTGTTATTTATGTAAGCGTTTGCAGATTTGACCCTATCGTTTACCAAGAGTTCACTAGTAGTTGTTTGCGGTACCGCAAATTTTTATCAACGAAAGGTAACCAATGAAGTTCACCTCACGTGGCTTTAAGGCTGCGGCCGCAGTCATCGCCACCGCTTCACTATTGGGTGCAGGTCTTCTACCAGCTCAGGCTGCTCCAAAGACCATCACCGTTTGGGCAGACGAGACTCGTGGCCCACAGCTAAAGAGCCTGATCGATGGAAACACCTCCATCGCACCTGGATACGTCATCAAGGTCAAGTTCTTTGCATCTCTAACCGCTTTGCAGAGCGCATGGGACAAGGCAACTGCCGCTGGTGGTCCAGATGTTCTAACCGGTCCAGCATCGTTCAACGCTGCTGCTAAGAGCGGTAAGGTCCTTCCACTTCTTTACTCGAAGGCCGCACAGAGCGAGATCCCTTCTGGTGCAAAGCAGGCACTGTCATACAAGGGGCGCACCTACGGTGTACCTCTAGATGTTGACACCACCGCCATGTACTGGAACACCGCATTCGGTGCATCAGCTCCAGCGACCATCGACGCAATGTTCGAGGTATACAAGACCCAGAAGGCAGCCGGCAAGGTTACCGGTGGTATCTGTGCATTTGAAGGTGTATGGGGCGCTCACCCAATCCTCACCGCACTTGGTGGCGGAGCCTATGGCTTCACCAGCAACAACCCAGATGCAAACAAGGTTCTAATCAACAGCGACGCCTTCAAGGCAAACGTCAAGAAGTACCTAGTTGGTTCTGACGGCAAGTCAAACGGCTTCTTCAAGTGGGATGGCTGTGCAGACGAGTTCAAGGCTGGCAAGATGCTTGCTGCTAACACTGGTGCTTGGAACCTAGACGGCATTAATGCCTCAGGTGTCAAGTACACCCTTGGCGCAGTTCCTGGCCTAACCGCTACTTCTAAGGGTGCACAGTGGGTTAACTACTCTGGCGCTTGGGTAACCTCTTACGCTCGCACCCACGGTGTTGAGCTAGGTGCTAAGAAGCTAGTTGTCGACTGGATGGCATCCTCTGCTGGTCAGCTACAGATGTACGCTGCCGGCGACCGCCCACCAGCCAACACCAAGGCAGCAGCAGCAGTGAAGAACGCCGCTACCAAGGGCATCGCAACCGCAGCTGGTACCGGTACCCCTCAGTTCAGCGCATGGTTGGACGACAAGACCGGTGGCTCTAACTGGTACGACACCGTAGGTTCAGCTTTGACCAACATGTTGGTTAAGGGTGACTCTGTCGACGCCACCTTGGATGCAGCAGCAGTGATTCTGAAGAAGAACTTCGCTAACGCATCAAAGTAAGTAATACCAATTGAAGGTGTGGGGGTTGGCTCCTTAGGGAACCAGCCCCCATCACTTTGGAAGCAATAAAAAAATGGCAAAGAAAAAGCAAGAATCGCAGCCTTTGAGGCTAGGACCCATGGTGGTCAAGATCATCATCATGGCGCTGTTCGCATCTGGACTGGGCTACATGATGTTCGTTGCTTTTCTAGCCGGCGAAAATCTAATCGGTGGCGTTTTAGCCCTGGTACTGATCGCATCGTTTGTGGTCTACAGCTCAAAGGGCCTTGTCCCGCTAAAGTTCCTGCTCCCAGGAATAGTGCTCCTTGCAATCTTTGTGGTTACTCCAATTTTGTACACGGTCCTTATGTCGGGGTTTGTCTACAAAACTGGAAATGAAATCACCCGTGATGAGGCTCTAGCTCAGATTTATGAAACCGGATATGTTCCGGATGAAAGTTTCACCGCCTTCTATATGACCTTGGGTCGCTACGAAGGCGAAGTCGCGGCACTTTTGACCGATCAGATGACCATGACTCCATACCTTGGCGCTAATGGCGTTGCAACCGCTTTGGAGGCTGACCAGGTCCAGCTTGATGAATACGGCACCGCGGTTGGCTTTGAAGGCTTTGAGTCAATCGGCTTCGATGAGGCAGCAACCCTAGAGGCTGAAATCATCGACCTGCGCTTTGACATGGGGGAGGGCAAGTTCATTCGCCCAGAGTCCTTGGACGCAGCCCTTTTGATGATCCAAGCATTCACCTTGGATCAGGCCACCGGCGAACTTTATGACTCGGTAAACGACATCACCTATGTCGATAACGGCGAGGGCAACTTTGTAAACAAGGCGAACCCAGAAGAGAAGTTGTTCCCCGGTTGGAGAGCATTCAGCCCACTGGAGAACTACGTTGGCTTGCTTACCGACCCGGTGATTCGCGGCCCATTCATCAACGTCTTTATCTGGACCTTCTCCTTCGCGCTGATCACGGTCGCAACCATGTTTGCGGCGGGTCTCACACTTGCAATCGCTATGGACAAGCCACTTCGATTCAAGCGCTTCTACAAATCGATTTTGATCTTGCCCTACGCAATCCCAAGCTTTATGTCGATTCTGATTTGGAACGGTATGTTCAACCGTGACTTCGGTGCGGTGAACCAAGTTCTAGGTTCGCAGATCGACTGGTATAACGATGCGACCTTGGCCAAGCTCGTGATCATCATTGTGAACCTATGGCTTGGTTTCCCATACTTCTACCTAATCTCTTCTGGCGCTTTGCAGGCCCTGCCGGGCGAACTAGAGGAGGCGGCTTCAATCGATGGAGCAAGCCCGGCTCAGATCATGGCAAGTATCAAGCTGCCACTGTTGCTGCAGATACTTTCGCCGCTTCTGATTGCATCCTTCGCATTCAACTTCAATAACTTCAACATCGTTTATCTATTGACAAACGGTGGTCCGATAAATGTGCTGGCTGGTGAGACTGCCGGTGCTACAGACATCTTGATTACCTACGCCTACAAGACCGCCTTTGGTTCTGCCGAGCAGAACCTTGGTTTGGCATCGGCAATCAGCGTGATCATGTTCTTCATTGTTGGTGGCCTATCGCTTTGGAGCCTAAGGCGCTCAAAGGTATTGGAATCGGTGATTTAAATGAAGCGAACAAACCTTAGATCTGCGGCTTGGCGTCACATCTACGCCTGGGCTTTGATTCTGTTTTCGATCTTCCCGATCTACGTGGTGATCATCAGCTCTTTTGACCCAACCGGTGGTTTGGCTTCTTCGAGTCTTCTGCCGCAGCGCTTTAGCTGGGTGAACTACGAGACTTTGTTCTCTTCTCCAACCATCCCGTTTATGACTTGGATTTTGAACTCGTCTTACCTAGCTGCACTCAATGCAATTCTGTCGATTGTGGTTGGCGCATTCTCGGCCTTCGCTTTCTCCAGACTTCGTTTCAAGGGTCGCAAAGTTGGTTTGCAGACCCTGCTCTTGATTCAGGTTTTCCCAGCGTTTTTGGCACTCGCTGCCATCTACGTGATGATGGAGCGCATTTACACCATCTTCCCGGCCATCGGTTTGGGTAGCCACGGTGGTCTGCTGCTTATCTACCTAGGTGGATCAATGGGCGTG
This sequence comes from Aquiluna sp., assembly GCF_965064355.1. Classification (NCBI taxonomy): domain Bacteria; kingdom Bacillati; phylum Actinomycetota; class Actinomycetes; order Micrococcales; family Microbacteriaceae; genus Aquiluna; species Aquiluna sp. The sequence goes on along the minus strand of NZ_CBCHRQ010000052.1, from coordinate 1,854 downwards.
AACGCCTGGTTGCTCAAGGGCTTTATTGACTCCATTCCAATGGAGTTGGATGAGGCAGCCAAGATTGACGGCGCGACGCCATTCCAGATCTTCTGGCAGATCTTCGTTCCGCTATCCGCTCCGGTTCTCGCGGTTACCGCACTTCTGTCCTTCATCGGAACATTCAACGAGTTTGTGCTCGCGAGCTTGTTCCTTCAGGACGTAAACCTAAGAACTGTTGCGGTTGGTTTGCAGTCCTTCGTTGGTGCGCAGTTTGGTGCCAACTGGGGACCATTTGCCGCAGGTTCCATCCTTGCATCAGTGCCACTGGTTGCGCTGTTCCTATTTGCTCAGCGCTACATCATCGGTGGTCTAGTTTCTGGTTCCGTGAAGGGCTAACCGCTTAGTTGCTGGATTACCTGCGATTATTGAGTCCTAAGAACTTGGGGTCAAAATTGCGAATCTTGGTTGGTCTAGCGACTGTGCTTGCATTGGCTGGTTGCACCGGTGGGACTACTGCAGTTACTCCCTCTCCAACCGCAGCTGCACCCAGCACGGGCATCACCGTCGAGGTTTGGATAGACCAAGAACTAAGCGAGAGCTTTGCGGTTTTTGCCGAGCAGTTCAAAATGGACACCGGCAACAATCTTGAGATTGTCGTCAAAGATTTTTATGCGTTAGAGACCGAGTTTCCGATTCAAGCCCCAACCGGCCCTGACTTGGTTATTGGTTCCAATGAATGGGTTTCGACTTGGGCCGCAAGCGGCGCGATTGCCCAGGTCCCGCTTTACTCAATGGAGCCATTCGATTCCGTCGCTCAGGTATTCACCCGAGCAGCAGTCAACTACGGCCTTCCCTATGCAACCGAGAACGCAGCGCTTATTTGCAATGCCGATCAAGTCTCAAGCGCACCGAATAGTTGGGAAGACCTAATTGCCAAGGGAGTAAAGCTTCCTATCAATCCAGGTGGCGACCCATTTCTGTTGCAGTCGGTGCAGTCGTCTTTCGGAGTGGAGCTTTTCCAAAGAACCGACTCAGGTGAGTACGGCACCGAGTTCGCACTGTCTGGCGAATCCGGTTTGAAATTAGCTTCTTGGCTCAGGGGCAACTCAATGGATTTCCCGCAGCTAGACTACACCGCAGCAACTGAGTTTTTTGTAACCGGACAGACTCCGTGTTTTCACACCGGCATGTGGTCACTACCTGCAATCAAAGAGCGTGTGACTTTCAATTTGACCGCATACCCAATGCCTTCGGCCGGCGGGGAAGCGGCTTCACCATTTGGTGCATCGAGAGCGTTTTTCCTAAACAGCAACTCTCAGCATCCAGACCAAGCAAACGCCTTGCTAGAGCTTTTAGCCTCGGACTCAGCTCAGCAGCTGATCTTTGAGACAACTGGCAGACAGCCAGTTACAGATGCCTTTCAAGGTGAGATTCAAGATCCTGTGATGCGCGGCTTCATGGAGGCTTCCAAGGTCAGTGTTGGCATCCCAGATGCTGCCCTAATGCAGCACGTATGGGGTCCACTTGGCATCGCTCAGATTCGATTGCTCGGAGTAGAAGGGCAACCAAAAGACATCTGGAGCCAGATGGTCTCTGAGGTATCAGCCAAGTTGGGAAACTAGATTCTAAATTTGGCGTTTGCCTAGCGCCCACCGCTAGTGCTAATCTTTTGCGGTTGCCTTTTAGGCTAACGCCCCGATAGCTCAGTGGTAGAGCACTTCCATGGTAAGGAAGGGGTCGACAGTTCAATCCTGTCTCGGGGCTCGATCGACAGTGAGCTTACTTACTGCAGTTCGAGGCTGAGTAGCTCAGTTGGTTAGAGCGCACGACTCATAATCGTGAGGTCGCGGGATCGTGCCCCGCCTCAGCTAC
>NZ_CBCHRQ010000051.1:0-10173 GCF_965064355.1 Aquiluna sp. | reverse complement strand
ACAGCACCTGCGATGGCACTGCCGTCCTTTAGCCACTCGTAATCAAAGGCAGTTCCTGAATCCCAAGCACCTGGCTCGGCAATCAGGAACTGCCCGATTTGGGCAGAGCCCGTGATGGTTGGGGTTGGGGAACTTGTAAAGCTTGAGATCGCTGCCTTTGGCGTTGAAGAGACTGCCATGGAGAGCTGACTGTAACCAATTACGTTGTGGGCGATGATCGCGAAGTAGTAGGTAACTCCCGGGGTCAGGTTGGTAACCACACAGGTTCTGAGATCAGGGGCTACGTTGCCAGCACATCCACCGCTTGTTACGAGGGTGAATGGGCCAGAGGCAGATAGCGATACCCAAACCTTGTAGTAGTCAATAAACGCTCCACCGTTCCAAGGCTCAGTCCAGTTCAAGCGAACCTCGTTGGTTAGCGCGGTAGCCGAAGGCTGCTCAGGCTGACTTGGAGTTCCTGGCATAACAACCGCAATGGTTGCGCTTTGCGATGCCGTAAAGCTCACCTGGGCAACTCTTGCTGAGTCGATCGGGTGGGTGACGTTCCAGGTGTAGGTGTTGTCTGCAACTAGGGAAGAGGCAAAGACGGCCACTGTCACCTCGCCACTGGCATTGGTCAGTGGCTCGGAGTGTGGGTAACCACCAGGCCAGGTCGTGCAGACCGGAGCGGTTGCACCTGGGAATGGTGTGTAGCTGCCAGTCTTACAGGTCTTGGTGTATCCAGAGAACTCAACAAATGCTCCGGCAACAGCGTTGTTTGAAGCCCACTCTTTGACCTGGAACTTAATCAGGTTCTGAGCCGGTAGCAAGATGTTGACGGTTCTTGACTGGGTAAAGGTGGTGTTTCCACCGGCCTCTAGGCCCCAAGGGATAACCGGAGAGGTTGGTGTCGCGGTGTTGGCTCTGCGAGAAGTGTTCACAAAGAGCCTTCCCAGGATTCCATTTGGAACCGTTAGCGAATACTCACCACTGGAATTAGTTGTGGTCGTGATTGCGTTCTCGTTATCAAGACCCGCGTATTGACCATCGTTTAGCCACTTGACCGGAGCGCCCGCTACCGGAGTTGTGCCGTCAGAGAGGAAGACCTTTCCGGTGACAGTCACAGGTTGGTTCATCACGACATTCAACGTGGTGTCGGTGGTGGTTGTGACGCTTAGATTTGTGGTTCTTGAGGTGTCGCTTGCATCACGAACCAAGAAGTCGTGCTTGAGAGTGCCCGATGTCAAGTGCTGCTGAGCAAAGATTGCGATCTTCACAACGCCTGATGAGTTAGCTCGAGGAGCGGAGTGAGCGTAGCCAGCTGGCCAGGTGGTGCAGGCTGCGTTAGTAGCTCCAGCAAAAGGCGTGTAGCTACCCGTTACACAAGTCTTGGTGTAGCCAACAAACTCCAAGATCGCCCCGGACATTGACGCTCCGGTCGAACCGTTTGTGACATTCACAGTGACATTGTTCTGCGCAGGCATCACAAGGTTGATCTCTTTGCTTACGGTCGAGCTGGTCATACCGCCAGCTTCCAGACCCCAAGGAAGTTGTGGGCTGGTTGGAGAAGCATTCTTTGGTGAGCGGCTAGTGCTAACAAACAAACGACCCAAGGTTCCGGCAGGTACTGATAGTGAGTACTGACCGGTGCTGTTGGTGGTTGCCTTCAGTGCATTGGAGTTCTCCAAGCCGGCATACTGACCATCGTTTAGCCAGTTCACAACTGCACCTGATACCGGTGTTACTCCATCGGCCATAAACACCTTGCCGGAGAAAACAACCGGTGGGTTCATCACGACGGTGACAGTTGCACTAGAGGTTGGGGTGAGATTAAAGGTTGTGCTCTTGGCCGCGTTCTGCGGATCGATCACCATGAATTCGTAGTTGGCATTTGCCACATGTACGGTGTCCAAAATTGCGATCGTCACCTTGCCCTGGGCATCAGTGACCGGTCCCGAGTGGGCATATCCGGCTGGCCAGGTTAGACAGCGTGGTGAGATAGCGGAGGCAAAAGGCGTATAGCTTCCGGTTACACAGCCCTTGGTGTCTCCGACGAACTGCACCTTGCCGCCGACGACCGGCTGGTTAGTGCCGTGCTGCACAACGGTGACGGTGGTGGTCTTGATGCTCGGCACCTTGATATCAACCACGGTGTCCTGGGTGATTGTCAACTTGCCACCGGCCTCCATGCCCCAAGGGGTTGGAGGAATGGTGTCAAGGCCGCGGTTGGCCCAGCGCGGGGTGTTTAGGAACAGCTCGCCCTCGGTGCCATTTGGGACCTGAAGCACATACTCACCCGCGAGGTTGGTGTAGCCAACCAAAGCATTTGAGTTGTCCAAACCTGCATACGCTCCAGAGGCCAGCCACTTAACCGGCATCTTTGCAACCGGGGTAACACCGTCTGCCAGGGTCACCTTTCCAGTGATGTAAGGCAGGTTGCTGGTCCAAGTAATTGCCACGTTGGACTTGTTCCACGTGGTGGTTGAGGCATCGCGAATACCGCGGACCTGGAAGCAGTAGAACTGTGCTTCCTGAAGATTGAATACCGGAAGGGCGGTAAGTCCAGGTCCGATGTAACCGAAGTGGGTGAATGGTCCGGAACAACCGTTTGGTCCGACCGAGACCTGAAGCTCTTGCTCGTAGTCACCGGCAACGGTGTCATCCCAGTCGACTCTCATGCGGTCGGTGTACAAAGCGGAAAGCTTGGTGTTAGTAACTGCACCGGCGAGCGCAGTTGTCTCAGAAACACAAGAGTCAACAAATGCCGAGACGTTTAGGCGTCCACCGGTTGCCACCTTGCCGGTCAAGGTTCCCATGGCGGTGGTGGTTGATTTAAGTTTTGCGATTGCTTGCTCTGCGGTGGTTCCTCGATAGGAAGCAAGACAGAGGGCGATTGCTCCGGTGACGTGAGGCGTTGCCATCGAAGTTCCACTGAGGGTGGCGTAGCCATCACCTGAGGTGGAGAGAATGTTGGATCCAGGGGCCGCTAGGTCGACCTTGGTCGAAGAGAAGTTTGAGTAGCTTGCAAGCAAGCCAGCCTGGTCAATCGCAGCAACCGAGACCACACAGTCAAATGGGCGGTGTGGGGTGGTGCAGTCATATGCCGCTGGGTACTGAGCGGTGGTTCCAAGATCAGTTGCATCGTTACCGGCTGCAGCTACGAAGATGATTCCGACATCGCCACCGCGCTTGATTGCATTTTCAAGCGAGCGTGAGTAGGCAGTGCCACCCCAAGAGTTATTGCTCGCGATGATGTCTAGACCTTTTTTCATGCGCAGCATGGTGATGTAGTCGATTGCCTCAATCGCATCCGCGATAGATGCCTGACCACTGGCGTTCACGATCTTGGCCGAGATCAGGCTCACGTTCCAGGCAACACCTGTCACGCCAAGCCCATTGCCACCAACAGCACCAATGGTTCCTGCAACGTGAGTTCCGTGTGGGTGTTCGCCGGCGTCATAGACGGTTGCATCGTTGTTTAGAAAGTCATATCCGTTGATGTCATCGATAAATCCATTGGCATCGTTATCGATGCCGTCACCTGGGGTCTCTTGAGCATTTGTCCACATGTTCGCGGCAAGGTCGGAGTGAGAAATGTTAATTCCGGAGTCGATAACCGCAACGTATACCGCGCGGGATCCGGTGTAGCCCTTGGCCCAGGCCCCAGCTGCGTTTACGCCGTTGGAGCTAGTTGGGCTGGTGGTCGAAGAGCTGGTTGAACCGTAAAGCCCCCACATGCTGCCATCTACATAACGGGTGTCATTGCTGGTGTTGTCGAGTTCAACCTCGTAGTTCGGCTCGGCAAATTCGACGCCGTCCAGTGCTTCAATGCGGGAGAGGTTTGTGGCGAGTGAGTCAAATGGGTTCACCTTCACCAAATAGGTGCCGGCACCTTCCAGACCAATCGCGGAGTAGTTCAGGATTGACCCGGAACTAAAGACTTCTTGCGCCGAAGGCGCATCTTTTTCCAGCTGAACAATCAGCTGGTTGGCGATGATTTCTTCGCCCTGGAATGTCTGTTCATTAGCGGCCATCGCAACAGTGCCCTGACCCAACAGCATCAGAAGTGTGGCAATTGTGACCGAAAGAACTCGAGAAAAAGACTTGTTCATTTTTACCCCGCTCGACGGGCGCAACAAGCTCCCATCACCCAAGTCTCAAAGTAACACCAATCAAGCAAATTGGCGAGAGGTCGAGGTAACGATTAAAAGTTGAGGCTAGTAGCCGTAGTAGCCGTCCCAGAATCCCGTCATGAATTCCTCCCAGAACAAAGCCAGGAAGATTACAGAGATGGTGCCAAGAACAAAGAAAATCCAACCGATGACGATTGCAGCTGTTGCCAGCCCGTCTCCACCCTTTGGAGGATTAGAGGATCTGATGTCATTTCGAGCCACATAGCCAAGAATCAAGCCCAAAAACGGGATGAACAGTACAGCAATGAGGGCTCCAATCGCTAGCCCCGAGGTCTGGGGAACTTGCATAGTTGGATACTGCGTCATCGGCATCTGCTGTGGCGCTCGCTCTTGAACTGAAGCGGCAGCACCCGGTTTTGGCTGTCCGCACTGTGAACAAAAAGTTGCACCCGGTGCAAACTCAGTACCGCATCCCTGACAAAACATTATGACTCCTTAAAAGCCGAAGGTCTTGCTCTCGAGGTTAGCACCAAGGATCATTCCAGTCACTAGATCTGGCTCTGGCCATGTCAGTGAAACTGTTGTTACGCGGTGAGATTCAGCACTAACCTTGTGAAATGCGTAAATCAAGGGTGATTACAGGTATTGCTGCCGGTCTAGTTGTTCTAGTTGCTGGCGGTGCTCTGGCTGTTGGCGACTACATCTACACGGCCGGTACCACGGTCGAATGCGCAGTGAATGCAGATGATGTTAATCACACCCCAGCCGAGTTCTACACCGCTGGTATTGACAACGGCCCGTTCCCTGGCGAGGGCTGGAACAAGTGGGTTGATTACGACCTAAGCGACTGGTGGCTCACCGACGTTGCCTACGAAGAAATAATGATCCCAGTCGCAGATGGCGTCGAACTTGCAGCCTGGTGGATCGCACCTCACTTTGATGAGACCAAAAAGACCGTCATTGTTACCCACGGCATCGGCACCAGCAAGCAGGACTTCAACACGCTTTTACCAACTTCCATGTTGGTAAAAGGTGGCTATAACGTCCTTCTAGTTGACCAGCGCGACGCTGGTGCATCGACCTGCACCGACGGTCGTCACTCAGCTGGCCAAGAGGAGTCGTCTGACTTCGCTGAGGTTGCAAAGTGGCTAAACACCGAAAAGGGAATTCCAGCAACTTCGCTTGGCATGTTTGGTGTTTCCGGAGGTGCAATTGCAGCCTCACTGGTTCCAGCAAAGACTGACTTGGTTTCTGCCTTCGCTATGGAAGGCACCATTTTTGACTTCAACGCTGCAGCTGCTCAAGAGGTGGAATACCAGGGCTTCCCAGCTTTCTTATGGCAGTTTGCCCAAGCTGCTGCACTTGTGCTGCACGGAGTGAATTTGACTGAGACCTCGGTCAAGGACTCGATCGTTATGGCTGGCGTAAGGCCAATGTTGATCCTTCACGGCGATGCTGACCAACGTTTGAAGTATCAGTCTTCGGTGGACTTCTACGACTACGCCAAATCGGTTGGTTCAAACATCACCTTTGAAACTTTCGAGGGTGCCGACCACACCGAGGGCATGCTCTCCGAGACCGATCGCTATGCGAGTGCACTGGTTGGTTTCTTCGATTCCAGCTTGAAGTAATTCCTACTTACAGGTCTTACCAAACTCTTTGATCATTGCAAGTTCCGTCTTGTCGACGCTCAAACCCCAGCGAATTTTCACCTTCACCCAGTTGGTGACATAGCTGCAGCGATAACCGGTGTTTACCGGCAGCCAGTCGGCTGGATCGCGATCTGACTTAGATCGATTTGAAGATGCCGTTACGGCAATAAGACTTCCGCCAAACCCTAGGTCATTGGCAAATTCTTTGCGCTTATCCGAGCTCCATGCATAGGCCCCAGAGTCCCACGCTTCTTTGAGCGGTATGAAATGGTCAACATCAAAACTCGACGGATCAGTGGTTGTCACCTGGTCATAGACCGAATACCACTCACCGCCATAAAGGTCGCAATCGCCGGAGACTGTTGGCTTTACTTTGGCCTCCGCAATCAACACCTCTCTTCTGGTGTTGCAGCCATCACCATCGGCATCGATCCAGTGCCTAAATAGGTCACGGTCGTATCCCGCGCCCTGCTCTGCGGCAACAACCAAGTCGGCAATCAATACCTGCAGGTCGGTTAGCTGGGTTGCTGGTTTAGTGGTCGGTTTTTTAGATTCTGTGGGCTTTGGTGAATCTGGAGATTCGGTGCTTGGGGAAATTGTTGGTGAAGCCGTAGGGGTAGGGGCTGGGGTCGCAGTTCGCGTGATTGTTTGAGTCGGAGAAGCCGAGGTAACCTGCTCGGTTGGCTCATCAGAAGAACTAAAGATCGAGACAATCCAGAGAATGACAACTAATCCACCAATGATGGAAAGTGACCCCCGATTTAGCCTCACGCTCTAAAGCTTAGAGAGGCTAAAGCAATCTTGGGCTAGCGGTGAGCTGGCTTAGGAACCAATTCGCCTGAATACTCTGCCTGCTCTGGCAGGTTTGCATTCAGGTATTCAAAATCGTCGTCGCTTAGTGTTACGTCCAGTGCGGTGATGCAGTCCAGGATGCTCTCGGTTCTGGTCGCTCCTGGGATTGGAATCACACTTGGTGAGGTCTTGATTTCCCAGGCCAGGGCGATTGCATACTTTGAGACGTTGTGCTTATTTGCGATCTCTTCAAAGGCATCCGAATCGGTGATGGCTTTTTTGTTGTTCATGCCGCCAAGTGGTGACCATGGCAAATACGCAACGCCATACTTCTCACACACCGCAAGCACATCTAGGTCATATCGGTAGCGCGGTGAGAACTCGTTCTGGATCGAGACAATGCCACCTTCGTCTGGACCTCCGGCAATCTTGATGGCGATTTCTAGCTGCTTGGCGTCGTAGTTTGAGACACCGATCTGATCGACAATGCCGCGCTCTTTTAGAGCCAAAACATTGGCGACCTGAGTCTCGAACACGATCTCTGGGTCTAGGCGGTGATGCTGCCAAAGGTCGATCTTCTCAACTCCCAAGCGTCCAGCCGATGCCTCAGCTGCGCGAAGTAGGTAGTCGAGGCTGCCGTTTCGGCCCCAACGCTCGCCTGGCTGTCGAGAAATGCCGGCCTTGGTTGCGACAACAACCTTGTTCTTCTGCTCCTTGGTGCCGGACCAGGTTCTAAGAGCCTCAGCAACGAATACTTCATTGTGGCCAAATTCATCCCAGGTCGGGGCATAAATGTCTGCGGTGTCCAAAAACGTCACACCGGCATCGAGCGCCGCGTGGATCGCTGGGATAGCGGACTCTTGGCGGCGCACTGGATCTAGTGCTGCCCCATTGGACCAAATCCAAGAAACGTTCATGCAACCGACACCGATTGCAGAGACCTGGCGATTACCTAGTTTGTGCTGCTTCATTAGTGCTCCCTACTAAATGGTGCTGACGTCAATTACAAAGCGGTAGCGTACATCGCTTTCCACCACACGGTCATATGCTGCATCGACAGCGGCAGCGTCACTGGCGTCCACGAGCTCGATGTTAGAAACGATGTTGTGCTCGGCACAAAAGTCCAGCATCTCCTGGGTGTCGGCGATGTTTCCAGTGTTTGCTCCGGAAATGGACTTGAGTCCGGTGACCATCTCGGAGGTTAGTTCCCTAAGTGGCAGCTCTCCCTTTTCAAACTTTCCGCCTGGGCTGTTGGTGACCAGGGAACGCGTGCTTGACATCTTTACCTTGTCTTTGGGGGTGAAACAATTCGGACTGTGAGTTAATGGTCAAATGAAACGTAGAACCAAGATTGTCCTCGCATCGATTCTAAGCCTGCTACTGGTTGGTCCATTCCTGATTCCGGTAAACAGTTCCGGAACCCTCACAAACGTTGAGGCCGCTACTGCGCAATTCGGCGATAAGAGCAAGTTCATTGAGGTAGTTGGGCACGACGTTCACTACCTAACCGCTGGAGATCCAAGTTCAGACAAGCTGATTCTTTTACTGCACGGCTTTGGTGCAAATGTCTCGACCTGGGACCTAGTTCTTGATGAGCTTGGTACCGAAGGTTTTGTGGTTGCCTACGATCGTGCAGCCTTTGGTTTCACCGAAAGACCAGAAACCTGGTCTGGCACCAACCCATATTCCTCAGCTGGTCAGCTAGAGGTAATTCAAGCGTTGGTGGATGAATTCGGTGACGGCAAAGAAGTTGTAATCCTTGGACATTCCGCAGGAGGCAATCTTGCCGCTGCCTTCGCTGCAGCAAATCCAGGGAGTGTTGATGAGCTGATCTTGTTGGCACCAGCGGTTTACAGCACCGGTGGAGGGCCATCCTGGCTGAACTGGATCTATGACATCCCGCAGCTCAACCACGTAGGTCCGGCACTGGTCTCTTCGATTGCCACCTCTGGCCTAGATCTTTTGCAAGAGAGCTACTACGACAAGAGTTTGGTCACCGAAGAGCTCACAGCCAAATACACCGCTCCGCTGAAAATCGTGGGCTGGGAAAAGGCGTTCTGGAACTACAACAAGGCTCCTCGGACCACCAATGTCGATAAGCAGCTGGCCCTACTCACCGTGCCGACCTTGGTTATTACCGGCGATACCGATGAGGTGGTAGCAACTGCCGATTCGATTCGCTTAGCGGGAGAGTTACCAAATGCCCAGCTGGTTGTGATTGAGAATTGCGGTCACCTACCAAATGAGGAGAAGTCGCAAGAATTCCTAACCGCGGTCGCGGGATTCTTGCTAGCCAACAAGTAATGTCTCGGTATGACATACAAAGGCGTATTTGGTTGGTTTAGGTTGCTGCTTGGGGTAGCGCTTCTTTCAAGCGTGGTTTGGCAGGTAACTGATCGAATCATCAACAACCTGTTTCGCCCCTGGGATTACTTCAGCAAACTCTCGATTGATTCTGCGATCCTTGCCGGCATAGTGCTGATAATCAGTGGTCTGTATTTGGTAAATCACCGCACTGAAACCAGCCGGCTAAACGTAATTCGACTTGGTGCAACGGTTGCCATGATCGTTATTGGGGCTGGCTATCACCTGCTTTTAGGCGATGGCGCCATTGACGCAAGAGATGTTGGCTACGAGTGGCCAGTGCTGCCAAACCTGATAATCCACACCTATGGACCGATCTTGATCACCCTGGACTACATCCTTTCCGTCAAAGGACCGAAGACCAATTTCCGCAAAGCGCTTTGGATCTTGGTTTTCCCCTATGTCTGGGTGCTTTTCAGCATCGTGCGCGGCTTCACTGCTGGCGAGTGGCCGTACTGGTTCCTCAACCCTGCCGAGGTTGGCGAAACCGGGGTTGCGCTCTACATCCTGGGCTTTACGATCTTTGGCTTGGGGCTTGCCTTCGTGTTGATATTGCTTCGCAGGCTTGCGCAAAAGCTCACCGGAAATCTCGCCAACGTTTAAGGCTGAAATTTATTCACCCTGCAATGGGTTATGAAAACCATGCTTAATTACGACGTGCCACTGACCATGTTGAGTGGCCAGCCTAGAAACCTCTCTGAGTTCAAGGGTCAGCTTTTGCTAATCGTGAATGTCGCCTCACGCTGCGGTCTCTCACCGCAGTATGAGCAGCTCGAGCAGCTGCAGAAGAAGTACCAGGACCGCGGCTTCAGTGTGTTGGGTGTCCCATCGGGCTCTTTCATGCAGGAACTCAAGGACAGCGACTCGATCGGTGAGTACTGCTCCACCACCTGGGGAGTCACCTTCCCGATGACAGAAAAGGCAGATGTCAACGGTCGCAAGCGCCACGAGCTCTACAAGCAATTGGTAAAGACCAAGGACGCCATGGGGCTTGCGGGCCCGGTGCTATGGAACTTCGAAAAGTACCTCGTGCTACCAAACGGTGAGATTCACCGCTTCCGCCCAAACATGCTTCCGGATGACCAGAAGATTGTTGCGCTAATCGAGGCTAATCTTCCTCGTTAGGTTCAAGATTTATCTTCTTCACCAAGCACTCGCAGTATTCGCATTCGCAGTTGAAGAAAAACTTCAAGCAAACTGAGCACAGCTCCATAACGCCTCCCAAGAACCAAAGCTATCCTTTGGTCATGACA
>NZ_CBCHRQ010000050.1:0-10223 GCF_965064355.1 Aquiluna sp. | reverse complement strand
GTAAAGGTCCGCGAAGGTTCCATCACCCTAAACGGTGAGAACATCACCGGGCTGAAGCCAAACCAGTTGGTATCAAAGGGTGTTGGTTTTATCCCACAGTCCAACAACGTCTTTCCATCGCTAACCATCGAAGAGAACCTGCAGATGGGCATCTTCCAAGAGCCTGCGAAATACAACGAGCGCTTGGACTTCGTAGTTTCAATCTTCGCAGAGTTGGGTAAGCGCCTAAAGCAGCGTGCTGGTTCGCTATCGGGCGGTGAGCGTCAGATGGTTGCCATGGGTCGCGCACTAATGATGGACCCTGCTGTTCTTTTGCTGGATGAGCCTTCCGCAGGTCTATCGCCTGTCCGTCAGGACGAGGCGTTCTTGCGAGTCTCTGAGATCAACAAGGCTGGCGTGACCTGCATCATGGTTGAGCAGAATGCTCGCCGCTGCCTACAGATCGCTGACCGTGCCTACGTATTGGACCAGGGCAAGGATGCAGTCGTTGGAACCGGCCGAGAGCTGCTAAACGACCCACAGGTCATTGGCCTATACCTCGGAACCCTGGGTGCCTAAGAAGCCTTCTCCTGGTCTCTGGCTGGCCGTTGGGGCCGGCATAGGTGTCGCAGTTGGCGTCTCCATCAACAACGTCGCTATGTCCCTCGCAGTAGGCATAACTGTTGGTGCCGTAATGGACTTCTTCAACCGCAAGAAATAGAGCTTAAACAAAGAACCCCCCGGCCAATGGCCGGGGGGTTCTTTTTGGTAACTAGTTACTAGCCACGGATGGTAGCTGGAACGTTGTTTCCGTCGAACTGCTGAATCAGGATGTTACCGTCGGTTGGGTCACCCAACTCGTTGAAGGTAACGTTGCCCGATGGGCCATCATAGTCGGCGGTTCCGCCGGCGTTGATGATGTCAGCACACTCGGCGAACGAGGTACACTTCTGGCCGTTGCCGGATCCACCGGAAACTTCCTGTAGCTTCACGGACATGTTTGCACCTTCGGTGCTACGTGCCTCAAGAGCTGCAAGAGCTAGAAGAACAACTGCGTCGTAGGACTCAGGACCGTAAGCGTTTAGCTCTAGCGGTGCGTTGCCCTGTGCTTCCCAGTTGTCGTACATGCGCTTGATGAAGTCGCCGATCTTGGCTTCGTTTACACCTGGGTAAGTACCCTTAGCGCCCTCAAGGGCACCAGGCTCAAATACCTCAGAGTAGTTGGTTAGGTTACCGTCAACGAAGTACAGCTTGTCACCAGGGAACTGAGCGATTAGCTCAGGAACGATGGTCTTAGCCTCGTCGAAGGTAATCAGAACGATAGCGTCTGGTCCACCAGCAAGTGCTTCTGCGATCTGGCTGGAGAAGTTGGTGTCACCAGTGTTGTAGGTAGGTGCAGCTAGAACCTCGCCACCAGCAGCAGTGAATGCTGCGGTTACGAACTCAGCTAGACCGGTTCCGTAGGAGTCGTTCAGAACGATCATCGAGATCTTCTGGTGTCCGTCTTCTGCGATTAGGTTACCTAGCACCTCGCCCTGTAGTACGTCAGAAGGAGCGGTACGGAAGTACAAGCCCTTGTCTGCGTAGTCGGTTAGTGCAGCCGAAGTGTTAGCAGGTGAGAACTGAATCACACACTCTGCAACCAAACGGTCGATGAACTGTAGAGAGGTACCGGAGGATGCAGCACCGATAACAGCCTCAACACCTGCGTTTAGCAGACGTGGGATCTCGGTGTCGTATGCCTTGTTGTCGGTGTCACCAGAGTCACCCAAGGTGGCCTCGATGGTGATGCCCTTAGCGGCCTCGTTGATGTCCTTGATAGCTAGTGCAACACCAGCTTCTTCAGGTGGTCCTAGGAATGCGAGGTTACCGGTTAGCGGTAGAGCGGTTCCTAGCTTTAGAGTTAGGTCGCCTTCCTGCTCCGCGCCAAGCTCACAACCGCCAGGAGTGGTGGTAGCTGCTGCGCTAGTCTCCGACTCGGTGGCTTCAGTCTCAGTGGAAGTCGCCGCACAACCCGCCAAAGCCGCTGCGCTAAGTGCAAATACACCTAGTACCGAAACGGTCTTGAGGGCCAAGCGTGACTTGATGTTGATTTCAGTCATTCTTGCTCCTTGAATAGCAATTAGAGGGCAAGTGTGGGCAAACGCTCACACTGCTAGCCAAAAGCATACTGAAAATGCTAGATATCAACCAGAAAAAGCTTCGAAAAAGACGAGCCCGCGAGCTCTAACTATTCGAATTCCGCAGATTGGCATCACTATTGCTTCTGAATCAGAAGCAATTTGACAATTCAATCTTCGAAATTGGTTGAATGTTCCGCTATGTAAGCACTGGGTAACAATTGGGTTTCAGCTAGCCCTGATCAATTACCGGTATCGCACGGCGCTTGTTGCGTATCGCGTCGAAGGTCAACACCACCAGCGAAAGCCAGACCAGACCGAAGCCAACCCATCGCACCGCGGGCATTGGCTCGCGCAAGATAAAGAATGCGGTTAGGAATTGCAGCACCGGGGTCAGGTATTGGATAAAGCCAATTGTGGACAGCGGGATTCTCGATGCTGCGGCTCCGAACAAAATCAATGGCACCGCCGTCAGGATGCCAAAGCCGATCAGAACAAAAGCATTGCTCGGCGAATCCAATAGCGTGATGTGCTCGCTCGATGCGACAAAGGCCAGTTGTGCCAGCGCGATGGGCATGACCAAAAGTGATTCCAGGGCGAAAGACTGAGTGGCCTGAATCTTGCCGCCTACCTTGTTTTTTGCCAGCGAGTAGATCGCAAAGCTAACCGCCAACACCAAAGCAATCCAAGGTGGTCGACCATAGTCAAAGGTCAATACCGCAACCGCCACCAAGCCAATCGCCAGCGCAATCCACTGCGGAGTTCTGAGGCGCTCACCCAAGAACACCACTGCAAACAAAATCGTGATCAGCGGGTTTATGAAGTAGCCCAGCGAAGATTCGATGGTGTTACCGGTTGCAACCGCAACCACGTAGGTCTCCCAGTTGATGAAGATGAAAACAGATGCGACTGCCAGCCATTTGAGCTTCTTGGGCGATCTCAAAAGCTCGAGAATCTTTCCCCAGCCGCGGATTACCGTCAGGACAACGGCTGCGAATAGGAATCCAAAAACCACTCGCCAAACTACGACCTCAAGGGGGTTGGCAAATTTGGTGGCGGTAATGATTAGCGGGAAAGAGCCCCACATTAGATATGCGCTTACGCCCAGCAGCAACCCGGTGGAGTGGCTCGAACGTGTCTTCACCCCCAAAGCCTAGGGGTTAAACGAAAACGACCCAGGTTTCCCTGGGTCGTCCTCTAATTGCTTTAGCGCTCGATGATCGCTAGTACGTCGCGGGCAGAAAGTACTAGGTACTCCTTGCCGTCGTACTTGAGCTCCGTGCCGCCGTACTTCGAGAAGATGACGCGGTCGCCGACCTTTACGTCAACTGGAATGCGGTCACCCTCGTCGCTGAAGCGACCTGGACCTACCGCGACAACCTCAGCCTCCTGAGGCTTCTCCTTTGCGGTGTCTGGAATAACCAGACCGGATGCGGTTACCTGCTCTGCCTCAATTGGCTGAACAACAATGCGATCTTCGAGTGGCTTGATAGAAACCGACACTTTGACCTCTTCTTTTCTTAAGATTTGTGATTTAGCAGACTCGATGTTTGAGTGCTAGTGAAACTTTACGGCGAAATTAGCACTCAGTCAAGGTGAGTGCTAGCAGCAAGACCGATACCCTAGATTCATGAATCAGCTGCTGACCGCCGAGGCCTTGCGCCTTTTGGACGAGGTTGGCGAGATTGATTCCAAGGCGGATGTGCTCTCCATCATCACCAAATTGCGAAAAGCTGGGCATCCTGCGCTCTTGGTCACCGAGGTCATCACCCAAGCCAGGCTAAGAACCAGAGCGAAAACAAAATTTGGAGACTTTGCCAAGAACCTGCTCTTCACCGAGGCAGGTTTAGAGCAGGCGACGAGGCTCCAGGTTGCGGCCATGCATGCCGAGAGATTCAAAGAGAATGGCTTCACCAACATCGCGGACTTAGGTTCCGGCATTGGTGCTGACTCATTGGCCTTTGCAGCCTTGGGCCTCTCTGTTACCGCCGTGGAGCAAGATTCAGAAACGGCAGCGTTGGCCGCTTACAATCTGGCGGCATTTCCAAATGCCAAGGTGGCCGTCGCAGATGCCACAACATTTGACACAACTACCTTTGACGCGCTCTGGCTTGATCCCGCAAGACGCGACCTCGAGCGAAAATCCGCCAAGCACATCACGCTTTCACCAGCTGACTTCAGCCCGGATTTGGATTGGTGTTACTCCCAAGCAAAGCCCAAGGGCATAAAACTTGGCCCGGCATTTCCCTTGGATCTGATCCCCGATGGAGTTGAAGCGCAATGGGTTTCCCACCAGGGCGATCTAGTTGAGCTAACGCTTTGGTTCGAGGGGCTAACCGCAAAACTTGGACGTTCTGCGCTAATGATGCGAGATGGTAAGCGCTACCTCTTCGAAGGAACTGGCGCAGAGCGGGCAGCCACCTCCGAGTTGGGTCAATTCCTCTATGAGCCGGACAACTCGTTGATCCGCTCTCAGCTAATGGGAGAATTTGCCAACCAGCAAAACCTGACAACAGTTTCAGATGGCATTGCTTATCTGAGCAGCGATAACCTCACTCAATCGCCTTGGCTAAAGGCCTACGAGCTGATCGAGAACCTGCCGCTGGACGAGGGAGCGATTCGCAAAGCTCTGGCGGCAAGAGGTATTGGAAAACTTGAAATCAAAAAACGCGGTGTCGATATCACGCCCGAGCAACTGCGTCCAAAACTGAAGTTAAAGGGAGAGGGCGCCGCCTCCTTGATTCTCACCAAGGTAGGCGACGCCCGTCGCGCTCTTATCGTTCAACCGATTCGCTAGAGGGCTGCCCTAGCAAAAGGGCTAGCGGTCACCGAAGTGCATGCCGCCCATTCCACGTTCGAATTCATAAAAATCCGGCCCCATGTGATCGAGTCCGAATCCGCCCGAAAACAGCAGAACCTGGGCAATGACTCCGAGAATTCCAAAAAGAATCCAACCGGCTAGGTGTAGGTAACCCAGCACAATTCCGGTCAGCGCCAAGGCTCGGCCAGCCTCTGAGGTTTGCTTGATTTGCTTGAGAGCGATGTGACCGGTGATTACCGCTACTAGCGCTCCCACAACGCTAACTGCGCTTGCCAGTGAGACTATCGCGAGGGTGTTGAGCGAAGCCCAGTCATACTTCTTTGTCTCTGCAGGTGCAGCAACGACTGTCTCGGCAACTGCCTGAGGTTCTGATTTCTTTTCTGCCATTTATTTCCTTTGGTTGGTGACAGCCAAAGATTGACAGGTCAGCGTGATAGAGCGCTGGGGGAAAGCTGGGAGGTTCTAGGGAGTCTGGACCTGTGTGACTTCGAGCGTGGACTCAGAACCAAAGCCCAATCCAGAGGGTTCCCGACCAGCCATTACCAATTGCGAACCTAGGGCCGCGATCATCGCACCGTTATCGGTGCAGAGTTGGAATCTTGGAATTCGAAGTTCAATACCGTTAGCATCACAGCGCTTTTGTGCCTCTTCGCGAAGCTTGGCGTTGGCAACCACGCCCCCGCCCAAAAGCAGACGATTCACCCCATGGTCCTTGCAGGCATTGATTGCCTTGGTGAGTAATACGTCAACCACTGCCTCGCGGAAGCTAGCGGCAACGTCTGCCTTTGAAAACTCCTCGCCAGCATCCTGAGCCTTCTCGATATGCCTGGCGACCGCAGTCTTGAGCCCGGAGAATGAGAAGTCATAGCGATGCTTCTCCATATCTTTTGGAAGCGTAAGTCCCCTGGGAAAGCGAATGTTCGCAACACCGTCGGCGGCCCACTTATCGATTTGTGGCCCGCCCGGATATGGCAAACCCAAGACCCTGGCCACCTTGTCAAAAGCTTCGCCAGCGGCGTCGTCGATGGTCTCCCCCAAAAGTTCAACGTCGTTGAGCAGGTGCCTAACCAAAAGAAGTGAAGTGTGACCACCGGAGACCAAAAGCGCAATGGTTGGCAATTCAACCGCTCCACGTTCCAGAACATCTGCACCGACATGTCCGACCAGGTGGTTCACTGCATAGAGCGGTTTGTTGTGGGCAAGAGCAAGGCCCTTAGCTGCACCGATTCCAACCATCAGAGCGCCGGCCAACCCAGGCCCGTTGGCAACCGCGATGGCATCGATGTCACTCATCGACAGCTTGGCCTCAGCCAGAGCTTTTTCTAGCGTCGGTCTAATGGCCTCAAGGTGAGCTCTGGCTGCAACCTCTGGAACCACACCGCCGTATTTGGAGTGTTCGTCCATGGAGCTGTGTAGTGCATTGGCTAGCAGTCGATTTCCCTGCACAATGCCGACCCCGGTTTCGTCGCAGGTGGATTCGATTCCTAGCACGATTGGCTGCTTGATAGCCAGCCGCATGATCAGGGCGTCGATACCGGCAGGTTGGTAGTAGCGCTTTCGAAGATCAATCTGCACAAAACCTAAATCTAGATAAAGCGAGATTGCCGCTTGATTGTCGGCCCTGACCTCAAGCATCAACTGCTCTGAACCCAGCTCTTTAGCCTTTGCGATCAGTCGCTGCATAAGCTGGCGACCAAGCCCCAGCCCACGCTTTTCGATTGCAATACCAACGGTTTGGATATCTGAGCTAAAGGAGCCCACCGAAGTTGAGAGTCCGGCGTAGCCAATGAGTTCTGGATCAAAAATCCCTAGGTAATACGTTTGGCTGGCGTCAAGTTCCGCAGCCATGCTGGTTGCAGACCAGGCGTCATCGGGAAATAGTTTTTGCTCTAAATCCATCAAGGTGGTCAGGTGCTCTTTGCCAAGTTGTAGAAATTCCATTAGCCAGTCACCCGCTTTCCAGCTGATGGCGCAACATCTGGAGATCTCAAATAAAGCGCAGAGGAATCACTGAGATCCTTACCTGCAGCCTTGGCCCAGAGGGCATACCTGCCAACCAGTTCCGCATTGCACTTGCCATCAACCTGGTCAAAGCCTACAAACTGATCAAGTGCCTCGGGCTTTAGCACGGCCGGCCCAAAGACGCGCTCTCCCAATTCGTAGGTGGCAACAAAAAGCTCTTTGCGCTTGGCGTCTGAGGAAACCAAGATTCTGGCTTGGCCATGCGGGAGTGCGACGGCATCCAGGTTCATAACCGAATGCATCGGGATTCCAAGTGCCATTGCAAATGAGGTGCCAGCAGCCATACCGACTCGAAGCCCTGTATAGGGAGCTGGTCCGCGACCAATCGCGACCGCGGTTACCTCGCTCGCAGAGATGCCCGCTTTCGCCATGACCTCTGAAATTGCGTTGCCGATGCTCTCAGCGTGACCAAACGGGTCATCGTATTCGACAAAACCTAAGAGCTTATCCCCGGCGAAAACTGCAGTTGAGGTGCCAGCCGAGGTATCAATTGCTAAGAGCAATTTCCACCCCTTCCCAACGCTGACCCACACCGGAAATTTTCACCAAGCGAGATTCGTCCTCGGACTCACGATTGATGTCCACCTGCAACCAGTTCTCCGCAATCCCATCGATGTAGTCCCTCGCCCACTCGACCACGACAATTGAATTAGCAAAATCGATGTCCAAATCATCGAGCTCAACCGCCGAATTCAATCGGTATGCGTCAACGTGAACCAGCTTTGGTCCAACCGCGGTTCTGTGAGTTCTTGCCAAAACAAAGGTTGGGGACTGTACGGTTCCCTGAGCACCAAGACCCTCCCCGATTCCGCGGGTCAGAGTTGTTTTACCAGCACCTAGTGGGCCATTGAGCAACAGCAAATCACCTGCACGCAGCACTTTGGCGATAGCCAAGCCAAGCAGGTGCATATGATCTGGGTCTTGAATTCGAAATTCCATACCTAGAGGTAAACCCTTTTTGCTCTTCCGCCAATCCGGGTCACAATCTCATAGTTGATTGTCCCGGCGGATGCACCTAGGTCTTCAGCCGAAGGTTCACCGTTCGCAGGGTCTCCAAAAATCACAACCTCGCTGCCAAGTGGCACCTCGTGGTCGCCAATATCGACCACGAACTGGTCCATCGCAACCCTGCCCGAAACCTCAAACTGCTTACCCGCAATCAGAACTTTGGCACCAACTGCAATTCTTGGCATGCCTTCGGAGTAGCCAAATGGCACCAGCGCCAAAGTGGTCTCCTGTGCTGTGCGATAGCGGTAACCGTAGGAAACACCTTGGCCGGCCGTAACTCGCTTCAGATTTACAACCTCAGACACGACCCGCATTGCAGGGTGAAGCTGATACTGCCCGTACTCGCGGTCCTCCCATGGGTTTAGACCGTAAATGCCAATACCAGCGCGCACCATTTCGTGTCTCATGCTCGGGTAGCTAATCGCTCCCGCGGTTGCAGCCAAATGACGCTGCGAAATCTTGATTCCGGAAGCTAAAGCAACCCGCTCTGCTTCCAAGAACAACTGCTCTTGCTTGCGGTCTTCTTCTTCTGAGGTGTTGGCAAGGTGAGAGAACAGGCCAATGGTTTCTCCGGATAGTTTTTCAAAGACCTCTGACCACTGAGCCTTGGCGAAACCTGCCCGCCCCAATCCAGTGTCCACCTTAATGTGGATGCTTTTCACATTGGCGGCTAGAGCTGCTTCCAAAACCGCGAAGTTAGAGACTCCGAGTTCAATTTCCTGCTCGGCCGCCATTTCAAAATCATCGTCGGCTTTGAGAATCCAGCACATCAAGCGAGATTTGATACCTGCCGCGCGAAGCGCGATTGCCTCTTCGAGATCTGCCACACCAAGAGCGTCTACCGAGATTTCTTCCAGGGCCTGAGCAACCTCGTGCATGCCGTGGCCATAGCCATTGGCCTTGACTATGGCCATAACCTCGCTGGGCGCGACCAGCGACTTCAGCTGTCGATAGTTGCTCTGGATCTTGGCTAGGTCGACTTGAATTTCGCGCATCTAGTTAGCCTCCAACACAACAAAGGCAGACGCAAGTTCCTGCTCATGCGTTAGCGAAAGCTGGATGGCTGTAATACCCAAAGTTTCTACTCGCTGCTTGGTAAGACCATGCAATTGAATGCTTGGTTTTCCCAGGGCATCTTTCACGATCTCAATCTCTGACCAACTCAAAAGCGTTGGGTCGCCCAATGCTTTCGCAAGGGCTTCCTTGGCAGCAAACCGGGCAGCAAGCGATGCGTTGGCAAGTGAGAGCTCGTTTGGATGAAACAGTCGCTCTTTTAGATTCGGAGTTCGCGCCAACGAATCGGCCATGCGCACCACTGAGCAAAGGTCAGTGCCGACCCCGTAGATCACTTATTCGACCGTAACGCTCTTTGCCAAGTTTCTTGGCTGGTCAACATCCAATCCCTTCGCTGAAGCAAGCTCAAGCGCGAAGGTTTGCAGTGGAATCACAGAGAGCACAGCGGCCATCATTGGGTGAGAGGCAGGAATGCTAAACACCTCATCGGCAAACTGTGCCACAAGCTCATCGCCAGCTTCTGCGATAGCAATTACCTTTGCGCCACGAGCTTTGATTTCCTGAATATTCGAGATTACCTTGGGGTGCAGCGAGTCTTCACCCTTAGGGGAAGGAACCACCACGATTACTGGCTGGCCAGATTCGATGAGCGCAATTGGACCGTGCTTTAGCTCACCGGCCGCAAAGCCCTCGGCGTGGATATACGCGAGCTCCTTGAGCTTTAGGGCACCCTCCATAGCAATTGGGTAGCCAACGTTGCGGCCTAGGAACAGCACCGACTTGGCATTTGAGTATTCGCGACCCAAATCGCGCATGCGATCAAGTGATTCAAGTACGTTCTTGACCTGACGTGGAAGTTTTAGTAGCTCTTTACCCAGGGCCTCAAGCTGTGCTTCTGGAAGTGCCTTGCGCAACCAGCCAAGCGACAGTGCAACTAGCAAGCCGGCAGTGATCTGCGCGGTGAAGGCCTTGGTGGATGCCACGGCAACCTCAGGACCTGCGTGGGTGTAGATGGTTGCATCCGATTCACGAGCCAGGGTTGCGCCCTGGGTGTTGCAGATACTTAGGACCTTCGCGCCCTGCTCCTTGGCGTAGCGAATGGCCATCAGAGTGTCCATGGTTTCGCCGGATTGGCTAATTGCCAGGATCAAAGTGTTTTCATCGATAACTGGATCTCGGTATCGGAATTCGTGCGCCAATTCGACCGACACTGGAATCTTGGCCCACTTCTCGATCGCGTACTTGGCAACCTCACCTGC
>NZ_CBCHRQ010000049.1:0-10424 GCF_965064355.1 Aquiluna sp. | reverse complement strand
CTCACCCGTCACCCAGCCTTTTCACCACTGGCAATGGCAATTGACTCAGGTAATCAGGTGGCCTTCCGCTACCAAAAGCCGGATGGATCACTTTCTGACCGCATCGTCTCTCCCCAGAGCCTGCGGCAGATTGAGGGGCAATGGGTGCTGCTGGCAGTTCATGAAGGCCAAACAAAGAACTTCCTGCTAAGGCGCATCGTCTCAGAAGTCACTATTTCGGAAGCGGAGACCAAGCGACTTACCCTGGCTGAACTTCAGCAGGTGGAGCAGGAGCTCAACGACTTTGTGCAGGGCAACTTAGCCACCATCAAAGTGGCTGGTGACACCGAGGCCCATCTTGCTCTAAACCCCGGCGAAGACGGCATCGCCAAGATCAACTTCATGGACGAGGCGCTATTGGCTGAGGATCTTTTGGAGTTTGGGTCGGATGTTGAAGTTATAGAGCCAGAGACGCTAAAGCGCAGGATCCGCGCATCGCTCAAGGCGGTGATTAAGCAGCATGCCTAAGCAAGAAATTGACGGTGATGGACTATTCAACCTGGCATTGGCGATGGTTGGACTGGTGCTGCAAGAAGGCGGCATAGCGGTTAGAGAACTTGCTGCACACTTTGGGGTCAGTGATAAGGCGATCCTGAAGGCTGCTAACGCCATCACCAACAGCGAAGACCTGACCTCCCCGCTATCCCACTTCTATTTGGACTGGGATGCCTACGAAGAAGGAATCATTGATTTCTCCGTGGGAGGCGCAAACCTAGAACACGCGCCAACCTTGAGCCGTTACCAGCAGACATCGTTGGCAATTGGGCTGGAGTATCTATCAAGTCTTCCCGAGTTCAAGAACAACAAAGACCTAGCTGAACTTCGAACTGCGCTGAGCGGTGGCGTGACCCAGCGGGTTGTCGCGCATGAAAGTGTCGACATTGCAGAGCTGGATCTGATCAGGGAAGCCATCTTGGGGCAGAAGCAAGTGGTGTTTGATTACATCAACCAGCTTGGCAAGAAGTCTCACCGCCAGGTCGATCCGCTGAGGATTGATTTGGTTGGTAACAAGCACTACCTGCGCGGTTACTGCCTTGACGCCGGCGAGCTGCGGACCTTCCGAATTGAAAGACTCTCCAACCTTGAGAGCACGAAAATTGCCATCTCAGAAGCTGCCAAAAAAGAATCAATTCCAGACGAGGTTTACGGCACCGGAGACGGCGAAATTGTTCAGCTGGTGGCTGATAACCAAGCCGGAGAGATTTTTTGGAACTTCCCTGTGGCCGGTTCAATAACCAAGAAGGACGGCAAGATCCTTGGCTCGATTCGGGTTGGAAATATCTCCGCTATTGCTAGGCACGTGGTTCGCTACGGAGGTGCGGTTGAGGTAATTGCCCCTCCGAGTGCGCGTGATGCAGTTCGAGACTTTGCCGCCAAGAGCCTGGATGGGGAAGTGGTGATTGAAGAATGAGCCCAGCATGGATTATTGGAATCTGCGCGATTGGCGCGAGCCTCTACTGGCTGGTTTTAGTTGGTTACCGACTAATCCTCAGCTTGAAAGCCCTAAAGGCGGCAGCCGTCCCACTTCAGGCATCAATGAATCTCTTGGCAGAACCTCTGGAGCGGGAATTCACAGCGGCCAAAAACACCACAGCTGCAGACCTTAGCGATGTGTTAGTGGCGCGTAGGAAACGCGAGCGTGCAAAGCAGGATGCCGCGCAAGCTAGAAGGAATAGACTGATTGCACGTTTAGACCACATGAATATTGACAAGAGGTAATTCAATGAGACTTCAGGGCTGGGAATGGATCATTATTCTGGCGATCGTATTGCTTCTTTGGGGTGCTCCTAAGCTTCCAGGGCTAGCAAAGAGCATGGCTCAGTCGATGCGTATCTTCAAAAAGGAAATTGGCAGCGAAGGCCAGCCAAAGACCAGCGAGGCAAAGCCTCAAGCTGAGACCACACCTGAGGGCGAGCAGAAGCAAGGCTAATGTTCGGGCGCAAAGATAAAGAGCGCCGCATGTCCCTTGGCTCTCACCTAAAAGAGCTGCGTGTAAGACTTTCGTGGTCGGCGGGCTTCCTGGTGGTTGGAACCGTCATTGGTTGGTACCTGTTTGAACCGGTTTTCAAGCTTCTGCAGGCTCCACTACTGGAGGTCACCAAAGCTCGCGGCATTGAAGCAGTAGTCAATTTCGGCACGGTAGTTTCCGCTTTTGATCTTCGTATTCAAGTCTCAATTTTCCTCGGTGTGATTATCACCTCGCCCTTTTGGCTCTATAACCTGTGGGCTTTTGTTTCTCCCGGACTCAAAACCCGCGAGCGCCGCTTCACTCTAGGTTTTCTTTTCAGCTCGGTACCGCTGTTTCTGGCTGGTGCCTACATCGCTTGGTCGTCGCTACCTAGCTTTGTAATCGTCCTTATTGGTTTTACCCCCGAGGGTAGCTCTAACGTCATTAATGCCAGCGATTACATTCTCTTTGCTATTCGGATCGTGCTGGTATTTGGTCTGGCCTTTGTCATGCCGGTGTTGCTGGTGCTCATGAACTTTGCCAACCTGGTTTCCGGTAAGGCAATTCTTAAGGGCTGGCGCGTAGCGGTTTTAGTAATTGCATTGGTATCCGCTCTGGCTACCCCCACCGCAGATCCGATGTCGATGTTCCTACTTATGGGCCCGTTGGCCGCTCTTTACTTCATCGCGGTGGGGATTGCGGTTCTCAATGACAAGCGTCGGGCTCGACGCGATGCCAAGCTACTTGGCGAGGAGCTGGAAGTTGACTGACCTCTCACCTTCCGAGAGGTATCAGCGCGCTAAGACGCGAGCTAAGGGCAAAGAGCTAACTAATTTCATCTCTAGCCTGAAATTCCCTCTCGATGACTTTCAGGAACGAGCCTGTCTTGCCCTTGAGGGCGGTTCTGGTGTTTTGGTTGCCGCTCCAACCGGTGCGGGTAAAACCATCATTGGAGAGTTTGCAATCCACCTGGCTGTTGCCAGTGGTCAAAAGGTCTTCTACACCACCCCTATCAAAGCGCTCAGCAATCAGAAGTTTGCGGAACTTGCAGCTAGGTACGGTAAAGACAAGGTAGGCCTTTTAACCGGAGATGCCAACAACAACTCTGAGGCACAGATTGTGGTGATGACCACTGAGGTATTGCGCAACATGATTTACGCAATGTCCACCTCACTTAGAGATCTTGGCTATGTGGTGATGGATGAGGTTCACTACCTTGCAGACCGGTTCCGCGGAGCAGTTTGGGAAGAGGTGATTCTTCACCTTCCAAAGGACGTCAGGGTCATTTCACTATCCGCCACCGTCTCAAACGCCGAGGAGTTTGGCGCATGGCTTGCTGAGGTGAGGGGCAACACTCAAATCATTGTTTCCGAGCACCGACCGGTGCCGCTGCACCAGCATGTAATGCTCGGTGATGAGATTTTGGAGCTTTTCGAATCTGGCTCGAATAAGGGAATTGTGAACCCGGAGTTAATGCGCAAGCACCAGGCCAGGGCTAGGGGTCCTATCAAACGAACCGGAAAATGGGGAGGCAAGCAATATTCGCCGACTGACCGAAACCGGAATCAAAGTGCTTTCCCGAAGCTTGAAAAGCCGGATGTGGTCCTGGAATTAGAAACGCTTGAGCTATTGCCGGCGATCTTCTTCATCTTCTCGCGCGCAGGCTGCGAAAAGGCAGTTGAAGCCTGCCGTCGCTATGGGATCAGGCTAACCAACAAAGAAGAGCAGCAGGAGATCAGGCGACTGGTTGACGCGCGCTGTTCTACTATTCAGGACGAAGACCTCGATACCCTTGGGTACTTCGATTGGCTCGCTTCTTTGGAACGTGGATTTGCCGCTCACCACGCTGGAATGCTGCCTGCCTTCAAAGAAGTGGTTGAAGAGCTTTTTCTTAGAAAGCTTGTCAAGGTTGTCTTTGCTACCGAGACATTGGCCCTTGGCATCAACATGCCGGCCAGAACAGTGGTGCTGGAGCGGCTAGATAAGTTCAATGGCGAGTCTCGCGTGGCAATCACACCGGGGGAGTACACCCAGCTCACAGGTCGAGCAGGTCGCCGCGGAATCGACACCGAGGGTCACAGCGTGATTCTGTGGGGTGCGCAGCTGGATCCATTGGTGGTCGCGGGCTTGGCATCGAAGCGCACGTATCCGCTAAACAGCTCCTTCCGACCGACCTACAACATGGCGGTGAATCTAACCTCGGCATTTGGAGCTAATCGTGCCAGCAAGATGCTCGAGAAGTCTTTTGCGCAGTTCCAGGCTGACCGCTCTGTGGTGGGGCTCGCTAGGTCTATTTCTGAAAAGCAGGAGTCGCTCGAAGGCTACGAAGAGTCGATGCAGTGCCATCTTGGTGACTTCGTTGAGTATTCAGCGCTTCGTCGCGATCTGAGCGACCTTGAGCGCAGCGGAGTTAGCGGTAAGCACAGGGCTGGTAAAGATATCCGCAACTCACGATCGCTTCGTCGCATCGATAACGAGATTGCGGATTTGAAAAAAACAATGCGAGCCCACCCTTGCCACGGCTGCTCGGATCGCGAAGCCCACGCGAGGTGGGGGGAGCGCTACCAGAAACTGCGCAAAGAGATTGATGGCACCATCGCCGCTATCGAGGGTCGCACGAACCAGGTTGCCAAGACTTTTCAGCGCATCTGCCTGCTACTGACAGATTTGGAATACATGATTCAGGACGGAGAGGACCTTGAAATAACAGCCAAGGGCAATCGCCTGGCAAAAATTTACGGTGAGCGAGACCTTCTGATTGCGGAGTGCCTAAACCGCGGCGTGTGGAGCACACTCGATGCTCCAAACCTTGCGGCCATGGCAATCTCTCTGGTTTACGAGGCACGTCGCGAAGAAAATGAATACGAGCCAAGGCTTCCCAAGGGTAACTTCGCAGAGGTGTTAGCCCAGACCGAGGAGATTCAAGAAGAGCTTTTGGAGTTGCAAACCAAATACCGACTTCCAAAAGAGACCCAACTAGAACTAGGCATGTCATGGGCAATCTACCGCTGGGCTTCTGGTGCAAGGCTAGATGATGTGTTGAAGCTCTCTGGGCAGTTGCCAGGTGACTTTATTAGGTGGACCAAGCAGCTAATTGACCTATTGGATCAAATCTCAAAGGGTGCGGACCCAGAAGTTGCGAAGACCGCATATGACGCGATGGATCAAGTCAAACGCGGCATCGTTGCCTACAGCTACTACGTCTAGGTTTTAGGCTTCTAAGGTGATGATTCAACTGCTGTGGCGAATCCCGCTGGCGATTCTTGCCGGCGGATTAGCGCTGTACGCTTTCCCGACCGAAGGCGTTTGGATTCTTGCAGTGGTGATTCCCGGGTTAATCTTTTTGGCTACCCAAGGGCTTGGATTTTGGGTCGCCACGGCCGTCGGGTTTATTGCGGGTCAGGCCTACTACATCTCTCACATCGAGTGGTTAGCGCTCTACCTAGGACCGGTACCGCTGATTGCCCTTAGCTCTCTGATGTCGTTCTTCTTCGCATTCGGTGTCGGAGCAACAGCCTGGCTATACAAGAGGCTGAAACCCAAGGGTTATGGCTTGGTTGGTTTTGCATTCGCCGCGGCCAGCATCTGGACCCTGCGGGAGTGGGCTGGCTCTAACTTCCCCTACGGAGGATTCCCTTGGTCGCGGCTTGGCATGACTCAGGCCGATGGCTGGTTTGCAAAATTCGCCTGGTGGGGTGGGATTTCCGTCATCAGCTTTGCGCTGGCACTGCTCTCAATGCTGTTGGTTTTGATTGCACTTGAATCCATCAAAAAGAAGCCTTCCAAATTAGTTCCGATGGCAGCTATTGCCGCTGCAGTGGCCTTGATTCCAGCAATTACTCCGATTGGTCTTGGGACACAGCAGGTTGGTGAGATCAGGATTGCGGCAGTGCAAGGCAATGCTCTGGCTGGACTTTTTTCAAACCAAGAGCGTGGTGCAATTTTGCAAAATCACTTGGATGCCAGCTATGCGGGGATCCCCGATTCGGAAGATCTAGACCTAATTGTCTGGCCGGAGAATGCCAGCGATGTTTCTCCGCTGGATTCCGCTGTGGCCAGGGCAGAGATCGAGACCTTGGTTGAGAAGTACAAAGCGCCACTGGCATTTGGAACCATCACCTATCGAGGTGAGGAGGCTTTCAACTCAACCATTTTCTGGGAACCCGGTATTGGACCGACCGATTTTTACGATAAGAAGCGACCGGTGCCATTTGCTGAGTATGTTCCAGACCGCGCTTTTTGGCGCAGCCTGGCTCCAGATCTAATCGACCTGGTCCCAAGGGGATATTCGTTTGGCACCAGGGACGGCATTTTTAGTAACGCCGAGTTCACTGCCGGAAGTCTTATTTGCTTTGAAATAGCGGAGGACGACATTCCTCGTGGTTTGGTGCTAGATGGTGCTCAATTGATACTTTCTCAAACCAACAACGCAGATTTCGGCTACAGCGACGAGACGCATCAGCAGGCGGCGATCGCAAGATTACGTGCAATTGAGACCGGTAGGGCAGTGGTAAACATCTCCACCGTTGGACTAAGTGCGATTTACCTGCCAGATGGCGCTGTGCTTGATCAGCTTGAGTGGTACACCCCTGATGCCATGGTGCAAAACGTTCCACTTATTGAGGGAAATACTCCGGCAACTGGGTTGGGGCTTTGGTTTGATGGCCTCAACGCGGCCCTTGCGCTTAGTTTTTTGGCACTTGGGATTAGGCGCAAACGATGAAGATTTTGGTCATGATGCCGACCTACAACGAGATTCAGACCCTGGAGCGATCGGTAGTCGACCTCTTTAGACACAACCCCGCTGTCGAACTCTTGGTGATTGACGACAACTCTCCGGATGGCACCGGAGCTCTCGCGGATAAGTTAGCCGCTTCACTACCCGCCATGCAGGTACTACACCGAAAGGACAAAGCGGGCCTTGGAAAGGCCTATCTAGCCGGCATCAGCTGGGGGATAGCGAATGGCTTTGAGTTTTTGGTGCAGATGGACGCTGATGGTAGCCACCGCGCTCAAGACCTGCCAAAACTTTTAGAACACGCCGGTTTGCAAGACCTAGTGATTGGTTCGCGTTGGGTTCCTGGGGGAGCGGTGCGGAACTGGCCCTGGTATCGAATGTTGATCTCAAGATTTGGGAACTTTTATGCGGCCAGAATGCTCGGTTCTAATCTCGGTGATCTAACAGCGGGTTTTCGGGTCTATGGAAAAGAACTGCTGCTAAAACTTCCGCTGGAGAGCGTTGCCGCTCAGGGTTACGGTTTTCAAGTCGAAATGACAAGAAATGTCCTGGCGATCGGCAGCAAAGTGACTGAGGTTCCGATTGAGTTCGTGGAGCGTGAGAACGGAGTCAGCAAAATGACGCTGGCTATTGTTCTGGAGGCTTTTGTACTGGCGACCAAGTGGGGAATCACTCGGCAAATTAGGCGGTAAGTCTGCCCTTCGAGCGGCGATCGCGCATCTCGGCTAGCACCTCAGCTAGTAACTCTTCCAGCTCGTCGCGAGTTCTGCGCTCTAGCACCATGTCAAAGTGCGAGCGTTTTGGTTCGACATCTAGCCCGGTAACTTCAATTTCGGCACCATTTTCAAATCGAATTGCGACAGCGCTGCAAGATGCGCATTCCCAGGTTTGTGGGAGTTCTGCGTCACTTGAGAAAACAATTGGGAACTGGTGTCCTTGTGCGCAGCGAAACTCAGCAGTTTGTCTGCTGGAGAGGGCAACACCACGATCTGACTCGAGGGATTGGGTTCCTAGTCTCATACCGCGCATAGATTCAGCCATGTACGCCCCAACCCCAGTACCGAGGAGGTAATTCCTAATCTTGCTGATTCACAGCAAGTGGTCAGAATTTGAAGAGATCTACCCGGTCAGAGACGATACCCGTCGCACCTAGGGCAATCAGGGCTTTCCCCTCTTTGGGGTCATTCACGGTCCAGAAATGGACTTCGAGTCCGTGCTTCCTAGCCCGCGTGATAAAACTTTCGGTGTCCATGTGAATTAGACCAAAGCTGCGCGGTATCTGAATCGCGTCAAAATTCTTCGCAATCACACCAAAGCCAATGCCAAAGATTTTGTGCGTGATCCACAGCCCAAGGACCTCGGTGCTGGCGGCGCTGGTGGCTACTTTGGCATCCAGCAGTCGTAGGGTTTGAATTTTTCGACCTCTAGAAAAGCTTGATACCAGAACCCGGTCGAAGGCCCTGAACTCATTTAGCACCTTTGCTGTAGCTTCACAGCCAGCCCTAGCCTTCACGTCGAGATTCAGTCTCAGGCTGGGGAAGTGCTGGAGCACTTCTCTCAGACTCGGAACTTTGGATCCATTTGCGAGCTTTATTTCGCTCAGCTCGGCAAAAGTCAATTCGCTAATTTTTAGGGGGAGTCCGGCTACTCGCTGAAGGTCGTCATCGTGGAACAAAACGGCAACGCCATCTTTGGTGGCGTGGACATCGGACTCGATGTGAGTTGCACCAAATTTCAGTGCCTGCTCAAATGCTGCAATTGAATTTTCGTCGATGCCTGCCTGCTGCTGATTGAGTCCGCGATGAGCTAGCAGGTGGGGACGAGCAGTATCGAAATACTTCTTCAATGCTGAATCTGGCACGGTTACCCCTAATCTTTAGACGTGGTTCAGTCTAATTTCGTGTATCGCTTCCTGAAGCTAAATGGCGGGCTGTTTGTCTACGGCATTGGTATTGCGATGCTGGTCCACGCATCAATTGGGCTAGCCCCATGGGATGTGCTGGCACAAGGAATTTCCAAGCAAACCGGATTGAGTTTCGGGCAGTCAACCATTGCCGTCAGCATCATGGTGCTAATGGCGTGGATTCCACTGAGAGTACAGCCAGGCATTGGTTCGATACTCAATGCCGTTTTACTCGGTGTCTACGCCGATTTCTGGCTTCCTCTGATGCCGAGGCTCGATGGCTATCTGGCTCAATTGGTGTGGTTTGTGCTCGGTTTAGTGGTTGTCTCGTTTGCGACAGGACTCTACATTTCTTGCGGCATGGGTAAGGGGCCACGCGATGGTCTAAACACCGGTATCGCTCAGCGCTTCAAGTTGCCGTTTTGGCAGGCAAGGTCAATTGTCGAAGTCTTGGTTGTGCTGGTTGGATTCGCCCTTGGCGGGCAGGTTCGAGAAGGCACCCTGATCTTCGCCTTTGCTATTGGGTATCTAAACCAGCTGGGGCTCAGGCTGTTTAAGTTGGTTGACAAAAAAGGAAAGCTTTGAATCTCCGACACAGGATCTCAACCAGAGCGCTAATCCTCACCCCAGATAACAAGTTTTTGCTGTTTTTATCTCACTTTGACCCCGGCTCTTCCCTGCCCCCGCAGTGGGTTTTTCCAGGTGGTGGGCTAGAAATTGGCGAGGAACCGCTGCAAGGAATCATCCGAGAGGTCTTTGAGGAGACTGGAAAGCTTTTCAATCCTGAGGATTTTTTGGAAATTACAAGAATCCACCACCCGATGGACGATGTCCGACTGCATGATTCTGGAGAGGCTTACTTTTTCGAACTGAGAGTTTCAGAGCCCTTTGAACCAAGTTCAGAAAACTGGACCGCAAATGAACATCGCGACACAGTTATGCACCGCTGGGTGACTCTTCATGAAGTAATCGTTGAGCAGCTTTGGGTTGGGCCACAGGGCGCAATTGAATTGTTGATCGAGCGCTATGGGAACCAGGGGCAGAAGACCACGCCAGATCAAGGTTCATAAAGCCGATAATAAACATTATGTCAAGTAACGTTTATTTCAGCCACTCCCCGCAGCTGAGACTCTGAATTACTTGATTTGTGTGGCGTGTGACCACTGCACGAGCTTCTCGTGCGCTACACCGGATTCCAAGGCTCCCATAGCTACGTCAAATCCGCTTTGGAGTCGTTCTTCAATTGGCTTGCTTGCAAGGCTTGGGTCTTTGGCTAATTCGTAGGCTGCGATTCCAGCTGCGCTGTTTAGCAGAACAACTTCCTTGATTGCTTTGAGGTTTCCACTTAGGTCACCTGCAAACAACGCAGCAGCCACTTCTGCGTTGTACTTGGCATCGCCGCCCAGTAGCTGATCGAGACTGACGTCAGGGTTTACAAGCTTCTCAACTCTGAATTCCTTGACCTGACCACCCGAAACCTGCCAAATCTGAGTTGGAGCGGTGACTGAGATCTCATCCAGTCCATCTAAGGACCTAAACACCAGCGCCGTGCGACCGCGCTGGGCCAGCTCTTGCGCCATAAGCGGTGCGATCTGAAGGTTCGATACTCCCAGGGCAGTCGCGATTGGCTGTGCCGGGTTTGCCAGTGGTCCTAAGAAGTTGAAGGTGGTTGGAACTCCCAGCTGCTTTCTTACCGGCGCGACGAAACGCATAGCGGGGTGGAAAACCGGTGCAAAGAAGAAAGTGATTCCCACTTCTTTGAAGACCTCTGCCACCTGCACAGGTGCCAAGTCGAG
>NZ_CBCHRQ010000048.1:0-10465 GCF_965064355.1 Aquiluna sp. | reverse complement strand
AGCACGCTCTTGATTGCAGCCAGCGCATTTAGGGCACAGCGCTGAGCAATCTCCTTGGCAAACTCCGGAGAAATCTCATTTCCAACCTTGCCGGTCGCCATCAGGACACCATCAACCAGAGGAATCTGGCCGGCGGTGAACACCAGATTGCCCGAGATCACAGCTGGAACATAGGCACCAGCTGGAGTTGCAACGTTTGGTAGCTCGAGTCCTAGATCGGCTAGCTTTTGCTCGATGGTCATGCCTGCACCTGACGCTTGAAGAAAGCAATTAGGCCACCCTGCGGCCCTGTGGTCACCTGAACTAGCTCCCAACCCTGGTTACCCCAGGTGTTCAATATCTGAGTTTCTTTGTGAAGTAGCAGGGGGGTTGTGATGTATTCCCACTTAGTCATTAACAGCTCCGTTTCAGCAAGGGACAGGTAACCTAGAGTCTATGTCCGGAAAGAAATCTCAATCCGCGCTGACCAACTTACTGAAGTTTGGCTTACTCAGTGCAGTAGCCGGTGTGTTGTCGGTAGCAATCTTGGCTCCGATGGCAGCCGTCGCAGGTGTCGCAGCATCTACCGGTGCTGGCCTATTTGAAGGCCTACCCGCCTACATCAAGCCAGTAAATGCTTCCCAGGCTTCGACCATTTATGCGCTACGCGATGGCAAGCCGGTCAAGATGGCAGATTTCTACCACGAGAACCGCATTGAGGTCCCTTTTGAGGAGATCTCCCCCAACCTAATCAACGCCGTCATCGCGGTTGAGGATCCAAGATTTTATGAGCACGGTGGTGTGGACATCATCTCGCTTTTACGAGCAACCCTGACCAACCTAGCCACCTTCGGTGAAGGTCCTGGTGCGTCCACCATCACGATGCAGTACGTCCGCCAGTCTCAGGTGGAGGTAGCGAATCTAACTGGCGATGCTGAGGCAATTGCGGCCGCGACTGAGGTAACTGTCGGTCGAAAGCTTCGTGAGATTCGACTAGCTATCGCTTTGGAAAACGAAGTGGAAAAGAAGGAAATCCTCGCCGGATATCTGAACCTAGTGTTCTTAGGAAACCAGATCAACGGCGTTGAAACCGCTAGCCAGTACTACTTTGGCACCAGTGCCAAGAACCTAAATGTGCCGCAATCTGCCTATCTTGCCGCCATGCTGAAATCCCCAAATGATTACAAGCCAGATAACTCTGAGAACCTAGAGCGCGGCATCGGTCGCAGGAACTATGTGATTCAAGCGATGGCTGATGAGGGCTTCATCACACAGGTCGAGGCCGATGGCTACAAAGAGTCTCCGATTCAAACCAAAATCACCAAGACCCGACAGGGTTGCGAAGCAAATCAATCAAGCGCTTTCTTCTGTGACTTTACGGTTTGGACAATTCGTAACTCAACCGAGTTTGGTGAGACTGCGGAAGACCGTGAAATGCTGCTTCGTCGCGGTGGACTTGAGATTTACACAACCCTGGACCTAGATGTTCAAGAGGTGGCCTTCAATGCCACCATGGATCAACTACCTGGCGATAACGAGTGGGCCTTTGGAACTGCCTCGGTGTCGGTTGAGGTTGGCACCGGACGAGTGCTGGCGATGGTCCAAAACCGCTTCTTCGACCAATCTGATAATCCAGAGCCTGGCCGCACATCGGTGAACTTCAATACCGACAAGCCCTTTGGTGGCTCCTCTGGCTTCCAGCCTGGATCGACCTACAAGGTCTTTACTCTGGCCGAATGGCTAAAGAACGGCTATACCCTCGGAGATCACGTTGACGGTCGAATCTTCACCGGAGAAGACGTTGACCTTGATGGCGCAGCCGACAAGGTAAAGATCTGGAACGTGGAGAAAGATTTCCGCGCCAGCTGTGGTGGCGTGGTTGGACTCTGGGAGGTCAATAACTCCGGAGACCAGACCATCGATGACCTAAGCGTTCGTCAGGCCGTTGTGACCTCGCAGAACACTGCATTTGCGGCCATGGCGTCGAAACTTGACCTCTGCGGAATTCGTGACACCGCGGCATCTTTTGGCGTGCACCGCGCGGATGGTACTGAGCTGCTGTACGTACCGGCAACCATCTTGGGGACCAATGAAATTGCGCCACTTACTATGGCTGCTGCCTACGCGGGAATCTCAAATAATGGAACCGTCTGTTCCCCGGTTGCAATCGACAAGGTGATCCTTAGAGGCAGCAACGAAGAACTTGAAGTACCAAAGACCATCTGCTCACAAGCAGTCAGCCCAGATATTGCGCACGCCATGATTGAAGCCATGCGTGGCGTAGTCTCCGGTGGAACCGGTGCTGCTGCAAACCCAGGCGATGGCACTCCGCTTGCTGGCAAGACCGGTACCACGGACCAGCGCATCCACACCTGGATGAATGGATTCTCTACGAAGGTCGCAACCGCAACCTGGGTCGGAAATGTCTCTGGTCTAACCACACAGTCTTCCAAGAGCATCAATGGGCGAGCAGTCTCAACCATTCGACACTCGATCTGGAAAGCGATCATGACCGAGGTCAACAAACGCTACGTAGGCGAAGATTTCCCTGCCGCGCTGCCGCAGTACACCGCAGCCACCATGATCACAATTCCAAATACCACTGGTATCGATCTGGAGACAGCCAAGCTAACCATCACCGGAGCACAGCTAAACATCGCGATCCAAAAGAGTGAGGTTTCCTCAACCGCCCCTGCCGGCACCGTTGCCTACACAATTCCAGCCGCCGGTCAGACCCTCCCACTCGGTTCGATTGTGAAGGTCTTTATATCAGCCGGCGGCAAGCAATTG
The DNA here is from genome assembly GCF_965064355.1 of Aquiluna sp. Classification (NCBI taxonomy): domain Bacteria; kingdom Bacillati; phylum Actinomycetota; class Actinomycetes; order Micrococcales; family Microbacteriaceae; genus Aquiluna; species Aquiluna sp. Next base: position 7,696 of record NZ_CBCHRQ010000048.1, on the reverse strand, counting down.
GTTCCAAACGTCCGTGGGCTAGAACTAAACCAGGCGAAGGCAAACCTAGAAGCTATGGGCTTCACAGTTTCTTTGCCGCAGTCCAGTCAGAGCCAGCTAAAGCAATGTGATCCGGCTCTTGCCGAAGGCGTTGCCAACAGCACCCTGCCAGCAGCAGGTTCAGAGATTAGTGCCAACAGCGCGATTGTTTTGATACCGAACCAATGTGGCTAGCCGGTAACGCTGGGCCATTTGCGCTTAGAGAGGTAGAGCTTGCAATCGGCTTGGACAAGCCGATTCGAGTGCTTCACATTTCCGATATCCACTTTGCGCCTGGGCAAAACAAAAAGGCGGGTTTCCTAAAAGAACTAGCGGGTCTGAACCCTGACCTAGTGGTAAACACCGGCGACAACCTAGGGCACAAAGACGCGATAAACCCTTGCCTGAGCGCACTTAGACCACTTTTTGACTTCCCTGGTGTTTTTGTGAACGGTTCAAACGATTACCGAGCACCAAAGTTTAGAAATCCGCTGAGCTATTTCCAGGGGCCATCAGAGGTGCGCAACGAAGTTGATCTAGACACCAAACGCTTCACCTCGGAGCTCAAAGGTGCTGGTTGGCTGGATCTCAACAACCAGTCTGGATTACTTGATGTAGCGGGCACAAAACTTGGATTTATGGGGCTGGACGATCCTCATGAAAACCTTGATGATCTTGATTCGCTAGCGATACAAAAGCACTCGCTTGTCGAAGCCGATCTTTTGATTGGTGTTGCCCACGCGCCATACCTGCGAGTAATCGAGGCCTTCACAAACCAAGACGCCAGTGTGATCTTTGCCGGACACACTCACGGTGGTCAGGTTTGTTTGCCGGGTTCAAAAGCTTTGGTCACCAACTGTGATTTGCCAACCGAATACGCCCAAGGTGTTAGCGGTTGGGAGTTTGGAGACAAACAGAGCTTGCTACACGTTTCTGGTGGCATGGGTTGCTCGATATTTGCACCGGTCAGACTGTTCTGCCCGCCAACTGCAACGCTTCTAACTATTAGTTAGCCAAGCTCCGCAGCTACTAGCTCGGCGATCTCGTAGGTGTTAAGTGCAGCACCCTTGCGCAAGTTATCTCCAACCACAAACAGGTCAATGGTGTTTGGGAAGTCCTGGGCCTGGCGAATACGGCCGACAAAGGTTGGGTCCTGACCGGCAACGTGTGCTGGGGTTGGGTAGATGCCATTCGCTGGATCATCCATCACTACAACTGTTGGCTGCTTCTCAAGCTCTGCTCGGACCTCATCCGCGGTTAGCGGGTTGGCGAAGGTTGCGTGCACGGACAGCGAGTGCGCAACCTGAACTGGAACGCGAACGCAGGTGGCAGCAACCTTTAGATCCTTGATGCCCAAAATCTTGCGAGATTCGTTGCGGACCTTTAGCTCCTCGGAGGAGTGTCCGTCTTCCTTTAGCGAACCAGCCATAGGAATCACGTTTAGCGCAATTGGCACCGGCCAAAGTGAATCAGAAAGCGGGGCACCGTGAGCGTTGACGGTTGCGGTCACATTGTCTGAAACCAAACCGGCATCCTGGTTGTTGGCAACGGCCTGGATCTCACGCTGCAGGCGCTCAATTCCAGGAGCACCAGCGCCAGATACTGCTTGGTAGGAAGATACGACCAACTCGGTTAGCTGCCACCTGCGGTGCAGAGCACCAAGAGCAGCCATCATGGTCAAGGTGGTGCAGTTAGGGTTTGCGATGATTCCCAGTGGACGAGACTTGGCCGCGTGTGGGTTGACCTCCGGAACCACAAGTGGCACCTCAGGGTTCATGCGGAAAGCTGCTGAGTTATCAACTGCGACAACGCCCTTGGCGGCAGCAATTGGAGCCCAGATCTCGCTGACCTCGTCTGGGACGTCGAACATTGCAATGTCGATGCCATCGAATGCTTCTTCGCTCAGGGCAACAACGGTGTGAGGGGTGCCGTGAACCATAATCTCTTTACCAGCCGAACGTGGAGATGCAATCAGGCGAATCTCGCCCCAAATGTTCTCTCGTGCGTTGATGATGTCAATCATCACGGTGCCAACGGCTCCGGTTGCTCCAACTAGTGCAAGATTTGGTTTTGACATTAGCTACCTTCCAGAACCGGCGTAGATCACTGCGGTGTCAGCGGCGTCAAGATCGAAGGCGGTGTGGACGATGCGAGTAGCTTCTTTGAGCTGATCTGCACGAGTAACCACAGAGATGCGAATTTCGGAGGTTGAAATCATCTCAATGTTGATACCAGCGCGAGCAAGCGCGCCAAAGAACTTGGCGGAAACACCGGATGAGGTCTTCATACCAGCTCCAACAATGGAAAGCTTTCCGACCTCGTCATCGTATGAGACCGACTGGAACCCAACCTCGGCCTGCTTGGCCTTGAGGGCCTCAACAACCTTTGGACGGTCAACGTGCAGCAGGGTGAAGGAGATATCGCTCAGGTGATTCTCAGTGGTTGAAACGTTCTGAACGATCATGTCGATGTTCGCACCCGACTCTGCGACCACCTGGAACACCTCGGCCGCCTTACCTGGACGGTCTGGCAATCCCACCACGGTGATCTTGGACTGGGTGTCATCTGATGCAACACCTGAAACGACTGGTTCTTCCACTTCATCTCCTGGCTGGTTGGTGTAAACGAGGGTGCCCGGGTCAAGGCTAAAGGTTGAACGAACCCTAAGTGGTACCGAGTGACGGCGAGCAAACTCCACCGCGCGAATGTAAAGAATCTTGGCTCCGGATGAGGAGAGTTCAAGCATTGAATCAATGTCAATCTGGAACAGCTTGTGTGCTCTTGGAACCACGCGTGGGTCTGCAGTGTAAATACCGTCAACGTCCGAGTAAATCTCGCAGACATCGGCCTTTAGCGATGCTGCAAGGGCAACCGCCGTGGTGTCAGATCCACCGCGACCCAAGGTCGTGACATCACCAGTCTCAAATGAGAAGCCTTGGAATCCAGCAACGATGGCAACTTCGCCAGCATCTAGAGCGGTTTTTACTCTTGCTGGTTCAATCTTCCAGATGCGAGCAGAGCCGTGGTTGGAATCGGTTGAGATACCAGCCTGGTATCCGGTGAAAGACTTGGCCTTGCCACCCATTTCCTGGATGGCCATTGCAAGCAGTGACATTGAAATGCGCTCGCCCGCGGTTAGCAGCATGTCCATTTCACGGCTACCGCGGTGAATCGATACCGAATCCGCCAGATCAATAAGTTCATCGGTGGTGTCGCCCATTGCTGAAACCACAACTACAACCTGGTTGCCCTCTGACTGAGTCTTTAGAACGCGCGCAGCTACATGCTTGATCTTCTCAGCGTCAGAGACGGAAGACCCACCGAATTTCTGCACGATTAGTGCCAAGGGGCTCTCCTTGGAAAAAAGGGGGATTCTACCTCCGTGGTAGTGCCCCCAATTCTAGTTGACTCGGCGTCTACCCTCAAAGGCTCTGCCCAAAGTCATATCGTCCGCATATTCCAGATCGCCACCCACTGGAAGACCGGAAGCGAGCTTGGTGACCGAGATTTCCATGGCACCGAGGAGCCTGGTTAGGTAGGTGGCAGTTGCCTCACCCTCAAGATTTGGATTGGTTGCCAAAATGACTTCCTTGATCCCAGGATCAGCCAAACGCTTCATCAAATCCTTGATGCGAAGCTGGTCGGGGCCAACTCCGGCAATTGGTGAAATAGCTCCACCGAGTACGTGATAGCTACCGCGGAATTCTCTGGTGCGCTCAATTGCGTTGATGTCCTTGGAGTCCTCAACCACGCAGATAACGCTCAAATCGCGCTTAGGGTCAACGCAGATGCCACATTTTTGGTTCTCTGAAACATTTCCGCAGATCTCGCAAAAGCGAACCTTTTGCTTTACCTCTCGAAGCACATCGGCCAACTTGTTCACCGATTCAAGGTCAGATTCGATTAGGTGGAAAGCGATGCGCTGGGCAGATTTAGGACCGACTCCCGGGAGGCGACCAAGCTCGTCAATAAGTTCCTGAACAATGCCGTCGTACATTAGTTCTCGTCACCCTTGATTGGAGTGGCGCCCAAAACTTCTCGCAGGAAGAACTCCCCTGCTTGCTCATCCTCAGCAGCCACCGGCTGTTGGATGACCTCGGTAACCGGTTCTTGAGCTTCAATCTCTTCTTCGGTAACAAACTCTTCTGCAGCCGTTGGCTCAACCACCGCAGCGGTGACAGGAGCTGGGGCTTGCTCGGCAACCTTCGCGCGATACTTCACGACCACACCAAGTTTTTCCTTGATGACAGTTCTTAGAACTTCAGAAGCGCCCTGTGAGATCTTGAATGCATCTACATCTCGCTGTGACTGGAACAAAAGAGTTAGTACATCGCCTTCAAAATCCAAAACCTTCGTGGTGAAAGCAACCGCCCATGCCGAGCGTGACTTCTTGGCAAGTGCATCCAGGATGTCCTGCCATCCGCTCTTGAAAGACGCTGTGCTTAGGGGACCTTGGGCAACTGGCTCTGACTTTTTAGCAGCTGGCTCAGGTGCAGCCTCAACCTTGACGGCTGGAGCTTTTGCTGGGGGTGCAGCTTCGACTGGTGCAGTGGTCTTTACTGGAGCTGGTGCCTGAACCTTAGCTGGTGCTGGCTCCACGCTGCGCTTTACCGGAGCTTCGATGGCAGGAGCTAGCACTCTTGCGCAAAGCAGTTCAAGCTGAAGCCTTGGGTTTGATGCCGCAGAGGTGTCAGCCAGTGCCTTTGAAGTGGCTTCCGCAGCCGAAGTGAGCTGATTCAGACCAAAGCGGTTCGCCTGAATGGTCAAGATATCAAACTGCTCAGGACCTAGGCCCCTAAGGATTGCGCGAGCTGCATCGCCGAGTGATGAGACCAGCATCAAATCGCGAATGCGCTCAAGAAGATCCTCCAAGAATCGTCTAGCGTCCTGGCCAGATTGAATAACCTTGTCCACCGCAGCAAAGGCTTTTGCCGGATCAATCTCAGCAAAGGCATCAATTACTTCGCTCATCAGCTGATCGTGAGTGAAACCCAAGAGGTTCACTGCTCGCGCGTAGGCAATCTCTTTAGTGTCGCTACCGGCGATTAGCTGGTCCAACAAGCTCAATGCATCTCGCACCGAACCGCCAGATGCTCTAACCACAAGCGGCATTACGCCACCTTCTGCGCTAAAGCCCTCTGACTCCAATACCGAGGTCAAATACTCCAGCAACTCCCCCGGTGGCACGAGGCGGAATGGGTAGTGGTGAGTGCGGGAACGGATTGTTCCAATGACTTTGTCTGGCTCCGTGGTGGCGAAGATGAACTTCACGTGGGCAGGTGGTTCTTCGACAATCTTTAGTAGTGCGTTGAAACCCTGGGTGGTGACCATGTGGGCCTCATCGAGGATGAAGATCTTGTAGCGGTCGCGAGCCGGCGCAAAGATTGCTCGCTCCCTGAGGTCACGAGCATCATCAACACCGTTGTGGCTGGCAGCGTCAATCTCAACAACATCTAGCGAACCTGAACCGCCGCGCGATAGATCAATGCAAGATGGGCATTTGCCACAGGGAGTATCAGTTGGACCTTCCGCGCAGTTTAGGCAGCGAGCCAAGATTCTTGCCGAGGTGGTCTTTCCGCAACCGCGAGGGCCGGAGAAAAGATAAGCGTGGTTTACACGGTCTGCTCGAAGTGCAGACATCAGTGGCTCTACAACCTGAGTTTGCCCAATCAGCTCCGTAAAGGATTCTGGGCGATAGCGGCGGTAGAGAGCGGTAGTCACGCCCCAAGCCTAACCCCCAAATCAGACATTGATTTGTCTTGGGGAAGGTGTGTGAATAAAGCGACTCCCCGTGCACCCGCCAGAGCTCAGTTACCCTTGCTACCTCTCGGTCCTGGGGGATTAGCCAAGGTGACGCCACACGAGGAGTCGCCTCAAATTCTACGGCAGATTAGCCTCGAGTACACCCGAGCGTGAATCCAGGCGGTTACGTTATCCCAACTAGTTCTGTGGGAAGCCCAGGTTGATGCCACCGTGGCTTGGGTCAAGCCAGCGTGATGTGATGACCTTGGTCTGGGTAAAGAATCTAAAGCCCTCTTCGCCATGTGCTCTGGAATCTCCAAATAGCGAGTGCTTCCAACCGCCAAAGGAGAAGTAAGCAACCGGCACTGGAATCGGCACGTTGATACCGATCATGCCGACTTCAACCTCGTGTTGGAACCTTCTGGCTGCTCCGCCATCGTTGGTAAAGATTGCAGTTCCATTTCCAAAAGCACCGGAGTTGATAAGGTCCAGACCTTCTTGGTAGCTTCCCACTCGAACCACCGACAGCACCGGACCAAAGATCTCCTCTTGGTAGACCTTGGAGGACAGTGGCACCTTGTCAATCAAGGTTGGTCCTAGCCAGAAACCATTTGGTGCACCATCGGCAACCACACCTCGACCATCCACCACAATTTCTGCGCCATCCTGGGCTGCGATCTCGATGTATGACTCAACCTTGTCGCGGTGAACTTTGGTCACTAGCGGTCCCATGTCGCAAGAGCGGCGGCCGTCGCCAACCTTGATCTGCGACATGCGCGAAGCGATCTTTGAAATCAAGTCATCGGCCACAGGCTCAACTGCAACCACAACGGAGATTGCCATGCAGCGCTCGCCCGCCGAACCAAATCCGGCGTTGATTGCAGAGTCTGCAACCAGGTCAAGATCAGCATCTGGCAAAACCAACATGTGGTTCTTTGCTCCACCCAGTGCCTGCACTCGCTTACCGTGCTTGGCTGCGGTTTCGTAAATGTACTGAGCGATTGGAGTAGATCCAACAAACGAAATCGATGCCACATCTGGGTGAGTCAAAAGCCCATCTACTGCTTCTTTATCGCCGTGCAAAACATTGAATACACCATCCGGAAGACCAGCCTCTTTCCAAAGCTTCGCCAACCACATGGCCGCGGAAGGATCCTTCTCGCTTGGCTTTAGCACCACACAGTTACCGGCTGCGATTGCCACCGGGAAGAACCACATTGGAACCATCGCTGGGAAGTTGAATGGGCTGATGATTCCCACCACTCCCAAAGGCTGCTTGATCGAATAAACATCAACGTTGGTTGAGGCGTTCTCGGAGTATTCGCCCTTGAGCATCTGCGGCATACCGCAGGCAAACTCAACTACCTCTTGACCGCGAGTGATTTCACCCATCGCATCCGAGAGCACCTTGCCGTGCTCCTCGGTGATGATGGCTGCAAGCTCACCCTTACGAGCATCGAGTAGCTCGCGGAACTTGAAAATGATGCCCAGACGTTTTGCCAGGGTGGCATCTCTCCAGGCGGGGAATGCGGCCTTGGAAGATGCGATGGTCTTCTGAATTTCAGCTTGGTTAGCAAAGCCAACCTGCTTTGTGACTTCACCAAGAGCTGGGTCATAGACGTCACCTAAGCGACCAGAGTTGCTTTTTACCTCGGCACCATCAATCCAGTGTCCAATAAGGCTCATCTTTGAATCCCACTATCTGCCCATCAAGGCTTTGCAACCATGCTAGCCAATCATGAGATTCAAAATTCTTGGTTTCACAGGCTGTTTTCGGGCTAAACTCTCCCTCGGAGAATTCGCCTAGTGGCCTATGGCGCCAGCTTGGAAAGTTGGTTGGGTGCAAGCCCTCGGGGGTTCGAATCCCCCATTCTCCGCCAGCAACTCCCTTGATTTAGAGCCTGAGAAGGCACTTCTGAGAGGGAGTTTTTGTTTG
>NZ_CBCHRQ010000047.1:0-10497 GCF_965064355.1 Aquiluna sp. | reverse complement strand
CCCTCTGCTAGTGGGCTGTAGATAGATATTTCTGAAAGTTGTTTCGTGCTTAATTTCAATAGATTTCCTTAGTTTTTGAATCAGTTTTTTGGATAGATGGATGGTGCCTAGAGGCCACAAAAACAGCCTTGCCATTTACAAATGTGACTCTGTATTTCATAAACAACAAATTTCGTGGCCGCTAAAATGGGGTTAGCTAGATTTCTCGAATCACCTCCACCGAGTCCGAATATTTAGATTCCTCGGAGTGGTATGCAGGGTCCTCACTCCACGCATCGATTACCTCAATGCAGTCCCAGCACATGAGGATTCCGATACCCAAGAACACAAAAGGCGGCTCACCTTTTGATGAGCATTTTGAACATCTGCCTTTCCCAGTCTTGAGGGGTAGTTCTGTAGTTGCCTCCCCCATATAGGGGGAGGAGGCAACAACTACTCCCGTCGGCTCATCCCCTGAGGCAGTAGTGGGCGATGGGGCGATAGATGACGGGGCAATTTCGTAAAACTTCGACTGTCCTACCTGAGTCTCTAAAACACGGCCAGTGCTCACTAGCAATTCCCTGGCTGCTCGGACGTCATCCTTATTCTTTCGAGCATGTCGAGTCAGGTCAGTGGCTCCGAGTTTCCCATGCTCCTTGAGTATTGCTTCCAGAACCTTCGCTACGCGTGCAACTCGGCTCCCAACGGAAACTGGCCCCTTGTAACTGAGCAAAAGAGTTACTTTGTCGAACTCCAACTCGCCTGCCTCAACTTCGACGTCACGACCAAAAGCGTGAAAAGTTCTCGTCCCGTCACTCAATTTATTCAGGTGAAGAATTGCGTCTGGATGGTCATCTAGAGCGGAGGCACCTCTACTTCGGGACTCGTCTCGGCCAGCGTGGACGGGAATGATTAATTCATTGACCCCACTCGCTTCTTTGAATGCGTCAGTCCGAAGCCAAAAATCTTTCACCTCATCGTTATCTTGACTGTTACCGCCTCGGAATGCTGAGCTGAAGGGGTCAAGAATTAGGACTTGAATGCCGAGAGCCTTTACCTCTTTAGCAAAGTCGCTAAGTGCTTGTTCTGACCTGAATGGGTTCGGTTTCCCTCTCAGATTCCATACTGCAATACGGTCTGTCGTGCCAATCGGCGAGCGCCGAAACCAATCTTGTGCCTGCTCTTCCGTTAGCTCGTAGTTAACAAATCCGATTCGCCCTTCGAACGCGGATACAGGAAAAGCTCCAAGTAACGGCTCAAGGGTAAGCAGAGAATGCATAACGTTGTAAATAAACGTTGACTTTCCTGTTTTCTTGGCAGCTACGACCGTGACCGTTCCGTTGGTGGGAATCAGACCTTCAATAAGGAATTTTTCGGGTGACAGTTCCTTATCTAAGAAATCTGAGAGAAGAAGGGCTGGAGGTGTTGCATCCTCAAGTCGGTTCTTTGCTTCGCGAGCTCTTTTTCCCGCTTCTTCATGTGACTCAATACGCAACTGGTCAACGTCCACTTGACGTCTAAAGGCAGGGTCTAGGAAGTATCTCTCGGTTGGGTCTAGGCCCCCCACTCGGTCGTTTCGTGCTTCAAAGAGAAGGTCAAATATGTTCGGCACTAGTGAAGCGCCTGATTCCATAAAGCTGTCAGTAAGCCTTGACTGACTATTGAAGTGCAAACGCCTCAAAGCCTCGTACTTGCTGACTCCGTCAAAGGGGAGCCTCAACTCACCTGCCTCATCAAGCAGAAAAATGTGGTCCGTTTCGCCATAAGTTCGAAATCGTATGGAAGGGTCGTCATCGACTTCCCATACTGTAACGATGCCCCTAGTGGTTTCTTCGGCACTCACCTGAGAGATTCCCATGGGGGTGAGAATTTCCTGCCAAGAGTAGTTAGAGGCGAGCTCCTTTCTTTGATTTGTGTCCATCATGAAAGAAGCCCTTTCCGACAATGGATGTCGGTGGAACGTGTTAATCTTGTATTCAACTTGATACTCCTAATAAGTGTTTTATGAGAGACAGCTCCTGGCGGGGGCTGTCTTTTTACTTTGTTTGTTCCCTCAGCCACTCTTCTAAGTCGCGGATGGAAACCCTTAGGTGGCGACCTACCCGAACCGTCTTAGGCCCTCTCCCTTCCTTGTTGTATTGGTATAGAGAGCGAAGAGGGATGTTGAGTCGCTCAGCTACTTCTGAATAGCTCAAGTGCTTATCCATGTACTGATTGCCTTTCTTTTGCAGTTAATTCATTGTCAGGCAGTTGCAAACGGGTGATTTTGGCGTGAGCCCCTTGAAACGGGCTGTGCCCCTTGTACGGCGGGGATGAATCGTTTCCAAAAGTGATTCTGATTTCGCCGACGCCTCCCACGCCAATAAGGCCATGTGCAATTCGGTGTGCTTGCGGTAATGCTTCGGCATGTCTCTCTATGAGTCTTGAGGGATGCGTTTGATGTACATATCGCCCCCAGTGCAGGTGAGGGTAGTATTTTGTCTCTAGGGGTTGTAAACCATTCGGGGGTTCGAATCCCTCACTAGCCACGAAAACCCACCCCTCCACGGGTGGGTTTTTACTTTAACGACGTGGCAAGGTGAGGTGGAACATCAAAAATACGGATAACCGCTTGTTCGGGTGTAGAAAATCCTCTAGATTGAGGAAATGAAAATTTTCAATCGTAACTCAAACGCAAACGAGTATCGCGGCAGTCGCCTCTCTTTCCTCTTTCTAGTTGTGCTCACCGCTGTCGCAACTGGTCGAAGCTTGGCCCACATCTTCCTTCCGGACGGCGGTGCGCAGAGCATCGCCGGTATGGATGTTGAGGTAGAGGGCGGAAACAACATCATCGCCATCTTTGGTCAATGGGGTTTCTCGCAGCTACTGCTAGCGGGGCTAATGTGGGTAATCATTTTCAAGCAGCGCCAGCTGGTGCCGCTGGCTCTCTTATTCCAAACCTTCGATTGGGGCGGTCGAATTCTTGTGGGACTACTCAAGCCAGTTGAGATTGCATCGACACCTCCAGGCGAAATAGGCAGTTACATCCTTTTCCCGTTGTGTGTGATTGCCCTGTGGTTCTCGATGCCTAAAGCGACGCGTCGAAGCTGACGGTTAGTCGGTAACCATGGCCCTGAGCAGTTTCAATGGTCTTTACTCCCTTGAGAATGCTCAACCAAGAGTCGATCACCGCGGTGCCAACCCCCGTTGAAGCCGATCCGAGTGCACTGCCAGGTCCGTCATCAGAGATTTCAAGATGACTCCTGCCTGCTGAGTCAGTGGTCAGCGAAACTTTTACTTGTTTGGCAGGACCGTGCACAAGAGCGTTGAGCAGCGACTGCTCAATAATCCTGAACGCGCCCAGAAGTAATTCGTGACTTAGCGCCTCCGAAGCATCATCGACGCGTACCTCGATGTCCATGCTCTCGCGATATGGTATCGCCAGCACTCGAACTGATTCTCGGAAACCCGCAGCCTTGAAGTTAGGGGCAAGGACCTGGACCAAGTCCCGAAGCTCGGTCGTGCGAGTCTGCTCTAACTTCGAAATCACCCGCTCGATCGCATCGTTTACCTCGGGAGATGATTTACCTGCAACTCTTCTTAGTTTCATTGCAGCGACCATCAAGTCTGACTGGACACGATCGTGCAGGAATCTTGAGGTTTGATCACGCAATTCGATGTCAGCTTTAACCAATCCTGCGCGATCGAGCTCGAGCTTGGCAACAAGCCTGTCAGCAGCCCCCAGCCGATTTCTGATTGAGCGTTCGCCCAGGTGCATGATGGCTAGCGATACCAATGCCAAGAACAGAGAGGAACCGAAAAGCACGGGGGTCAAGGCAATGGGAGCGCTGTAGTCCCAGCCGAGTTGATTGCGAAGCACAAGTGTGATTAGCGGCAAAAACAAGAGTAAAAGGAATTGAGCAAAGGCCACCTCGATCACGTACGTGATCAGGTTCGAAGGCCACGGACGGTACCTTTGGAACAAAATAGCGAGTAATGCGAAGAGCCCACCGGGGATGCACGCCAAGGCCAGAATGACTAGGGCGGCAATCCAACGCTCAACACCCTCGGGTTGTTGGCTGATCGCGGGCACAAACCTCGTGAAGTAAGTTGTTGCGAAGAAAATGAAGATCAGCCCCGGGTTGTATGGGTACGGTCCTATCCAAGCCAAATATCTACTCAACTTTTTGAGCATCAGGACAGCCTCATAAGTTCCATGTATTTGAGCACTGCAGTTGTCTTCAGATCGTCACTAGGGGTGGCATCAGGTAGCAAGACCGCGTATGAACGCGAAAGCTCTTTTCGAACATACGAGTAGCTCAGGCTCAGTTGTGCGGCAATTTCCTTGGCACTTTTGCCTTGTGAGCTGAGTGACATAATCGAGCGCTGTTGGGGGGATAGCTGAAAGTAAATTGACGACTGGGTTTCGACCTTGGTGACATCGCCGGCAGAGAACGACTCCCAGTTTCCGTTCCCCGAAGCGGTGTCGCGCAGAACGGCCACATAATCACTGATCGACATCTCGGCAGATTTGTCAAAGAATGACCATCCGTGGCGCATTGCCCTGGGCACGCGGCTAACCATTTGTGAAACCGAGTATTGAGAGTAGATAACGACACCGATGTGTTCGTTGATGTTTCGAAGCGCAATGCCAAGTTCGATGCCGTTGAGACCGTTTTGATCGAGGGAAAAATCCACTAGGGCAACATCTGCGCCGCGCACTATCGACCTATCGAGGGCTTCGTCTGCGTTGGCGCAGGATCCCACCAGTTCAAGACTTGGCGACTGAGCAAGCATCTCGCCAAGTATTCGCCTTAGGGCAGAGTCATTCTCTACGTAGAGCACTCGTATTGGTCGCATAGCCAATGTTCCCATGCCTAGACATTTCAAGGCCAAATAGCTGTCACAGATGTTCCCATAAACAGAACCCTGGTAATGCTTTTTCTTTTGCTCCCAACAAAGTTCGTACCCTTCAAAGCAAAGAACAGCCAACGTCGTGAAGCGCAACAGATCGCTCGCGATTACCGATTCGCTACACCCGAGGGAGCACAAATGCGAAGCTTACACTTCGACCAAAACCTACTCACGACCTTTGGTCGCAAATTGACAGTGGTCTTGGCAATGTCGGGCTTGATGGCCGTCAACCTTGGGCCACTGGAGGCAAAGGCAGCAGACACAGTTGTCAATTGCACGACGGGTACCTTCACTATTTCAGATTCCGGAAGTCAGGTGGCTGTCGTTAGCAATAACGCCTGCTCCGGCTCGGTTGTTATTCCGGCGAACGTCACCTCAATCAACCAATATGCCTTCTCTAATAGAAGTGGCATCACCTCAGTGACGTTTGCACCCAACTCCAGTCTCACAAGTATCGGCTCCGTTGCTTTTGCTGGCACGAGGATAACGACGCTTGAGTTGCCGGCCAGCGTGACTTCTATTGGCAGTGAGGCTTTTGCGGGTTGCACAAGCCTCACCTCGCTAACTTTTGAATCCGGATCTCAACTTCAGACAATTGGAGGAGCCGCATTTACCTCAGCTCAGATAACGACTCTCAGTCTGCCAGACAGCCTTGTGACTCTGGAAGATGCAGCGTTCCGCGGCAATCCTTTAACGGAGGTTTCCTTTGGCTCTCAGTTGACCCGTATTGGCACCATTGCGTTCGAGAGCTCGCGTTTAACTTCAGTATCTTTGCCCGCCAGTTTGGTCACTCTGGGCGGCGGAGCATTTCAATACAGCACAGGATTGACTTCGGTGACTTTCGGTACCGGTTCGCAGCTCACCACGATCGGAAATAAGGTCTGGGACGGCATCAACTCGGCAGGATTGTCTGTCGCGCTACCGGCATCGGTTACAAGTATCGGATCAAAGATTTTTGGCAACAATGCCAGCGTGACTATCGATGCAGCGAATCCGAACTACACGATTGAGAATGGCGTGTTGTTCAACAAAGACCGCACCACATTGATCTCTTATGCCCCGTGGCGGACGGACGCCACCTATGTCATTCCAGAAACTGTAACCACCCTCGGCAATGAAGCGTTCATGGGCTCCCGGCTCGAGAGAATGCACATTCCCGCGACGGTTTTGACAATGGGGACGGACGTTTTTCGTGGCACCTCTCGATTGTCCGAGTTCACTTTCTCCTCGAATTCACCCCTGACACAAATCCCGGGACGAGCTTTCCAGCAATCTGCACTCCCAAGAATCGAGATCCCCGCGAGAGTCACCGTCATTCAAGCGGAGGCGTTCTACCTGTCGAGTCTCGAACAAATGACATTTGCACCGAACTCGGTCATTACTCGGATCAGCCATGGTGTTTTTGTCGGATCGCGTCTCACCACATTTGAAATACCTGCGACCGTGCAAGAACTCGGAGAAGGCGTGTTTTTCCGAAGCGTGATGCGTAACTTGACATTTGCTCCTGGCTCACAGCTGCGGGTTTTTGGCTATATCGCAATTAGAGATTCCGAAGTCACTTCTATTACTCTCCCCATCGCTCCTATCAGAACTGGTTACAGGTTCACCGGTTGGTCAAACACTGAGAACGGAAGCTTAGTTTCCAATCCAGCGACCGAGGCGTTGCAAGGCCGTTGGTTGTACGCGGTTTGGGAGCAGCTCTCCACGGTGACTTTCAACTCAAACTCCGGTTCGGCAGTAGAACCCATAATTTTTAACCAGGGTGACACTATCTCTGCGCCGGTAGCGCCGACTCGCAGTGGTCACGCATTGGAAGGTTGGTCGCTGACAAACGGTGGCACTGCGATTACTTTCCCTATTCAGACAACTTCGTCTGCAAACATCACTCTGTATGCGCTTTGGCGGGAGATCCCTACGATCGCGACTGGATCGGTTACCAACTCTCAAGTAGTGAGCATTCCATCAGGACTGACCGCTGCAGAGGTTCCTGCCACGGCTAACCTGCCGAAGGTAAGCCTTGCGTTTACCGCAACCAGTAGTTCGGCCGTGGTGACGTTGGTTCCAATCGACAATCCAGCAGCGGCTTCGGCTACCCCATTCAAGGTCACCGGCACGACCAGGATCGTTGACATCCATGTTTCAGGTATCAGTGGGGCTGTGACGGTGTGTCTTGATGGTGCACCTACCGATGAGATCTTCCACTACACGAATGGAGCATGGGTCGCACTTCCGCAGCGCACCTACGTAAATGGCCAGGTCTGTGGTGTCACCACAAACTTCTCCCCCTTCGCGGCAGCTGAGCCTCGCGCACTCGCTCCTGAGGTCAGTAGCGGGCCGGTTGGTCCAAGACTTACGCTCGCCTCTCGAGTTGCGGTCACTACCAACGGTCAGAACCTTGCCTTAAAAGGTGTGCTGCTAAGCGATATCTATAGCGTCAAACTCGACGGTAAAGACATCAAGGTCATCAAACAGACCGATGGTGAACTTGTTGTTGAAGTGCCAGCTGGAGCAGAGGGATTCCCTGCCCTTGAGCTGAAACACGCGAGTGGAACACTCACCTACTTCCGGATGATCCAGGTCGTAAAGCCTTACGAACTGACTCGATCAATCAAGATCACAAAGTTCGTGGGCAGTCGCCCAACCCTGGCAGGACTATCTGCGCTTTATAAGGTCTACCAGGCCGATAGGAGTGTCAATCTCTTGACCTGTGTAATCACGGTGGCATCTGATGCTTCTGGAGAAGCTGTTGCTCTGGCTGAATCCCTTGGCAAGTCAACCTGCCAGCGCGTAGTCAACTATTCACGACAGATCAAGAACGCCCAGATTGTCGTGAAGCAGGACGGTGCTAAAGGCTCGAAGCCAGTCGTGGATATCACCTTCGATCGCACTCTTAGCGCTGGCAGAGGCTGAGAAATTCAAAGCCTGATTTAGCAACTAAAACCCACTCCTTCGGGAGTGGGTTTTTGCTTCTTTGAAGATTAGGCTTTTCTACCTAAGCCATCTTTCGCCAGGGCTGTGAATCATAAGGAAACCAATGCCCCAAACCCAAGACGCTAAATCTGCCATCACTGACTCTTTTGAGGGTTGGAAGAGGCGCGTATCAGTTTTTTTGGTTGGTCAGACCGTCACAACATTCGGTTCGATGCTGGTGCAGTACGCAATCCTTTGGCACCTGACTCTGACCACCAAGTCCGGAACTGTTTTGGCACTCGCCGCAATCTTTGGCTTCTTACCCCAAGCAATCGTTTCTGTCTTTGCTGGCGTGTGGGCTGACCGCATCAACCGCAAAGTGATGATCATCGTGGCTGACCTTTCCATCGCGCTTGCTACCTTCGGTCTTGCTCTTTTGATGCTCTCGGGAGTTGATGATCTTTGGCTTATCTTTCTGGTGATGGCTGTTAGGTCATTTGGTGCTGGCGTGCAGACCCCGGCCATCTCAGCGCTGTTGCCGCAGATTGTTCCAACCGAGAAGCTAATGCGCGTCAATGGCATCAATAGCAGCGTGCAGTCATCGCTTATGTTGCTCGCTCCAATTGCTGCAGCAGCTGTTTATGCGAACTTCTCGCTGGTTGGCATCTTGTTCATCGACGTCGTAACCGCCATCATCGGAGTGGCGCTATTGGCAACGGTTGCCGTTCCAACCCTGGCAAGAGCTGCGAGCTTGGATAAGCCTTCTTACTTGACCGACCTAAAAGAGGGCATCAACTACTCATTCACTCATGAACTGGTGCGCTGGGTGATTGCAATCTTTGGCATTGTCTTTCTCCTAATCGTTGCCCCGTCAAACCTGTCGCCTTTGATGCTGGTTAGAAACTTCGGTGATGAAGTTTGGAAGCTCACGGTGCTGGAGATATCGTTTGGAGTCGGCATGGTTCTAGGCGGAGCGCTAATGGCAGTGTTCGCCAATAAGTTGAATCGCATCACCACGATAATTTCAACATCCGCAGCGTTTGGCGTGCTTGCGATTGTTATGGGATTCACCACCAACCTCATTCTCTTCTTTGGCTTGTTCTTCCTAATTGGATTGATTGTTCCTGCCTTCTCCACCTCGGCCATGACACTGCTGCAAGAGACCGTGGAGCCAGAGCGTCAAGGCCGAGTCTTTGGCTTTGTGGGAATCGTGATGGCCGTCGCAATGCCATTGGGCATGGCAATTCTTGGTCCGCTTGCTGACGTGGTCTCGGTTGAGATCATCTTGATTGCAACCGGTGCCCTCACAGTCGTTATCTCAGTGGTTGCTGTGTTGCTGCCCTCAGGCAAGCGAGCAATTGCCGCCGCCCATGCCTCTACAGGCCAGAGTCTTGAGGCCCCGCAGGACCTGGCTGGCAAGTAAAAAGCTCACACCGGCGGGAACTTTTTTAGGCACCGCTAGGTTTTACCCTTGGGAAAGTTTGGAGAAAACATGAACGCGATAATTAACTTCATCACTGGCAAGAAGACCGCATGGGTCACACTGCTAATCGGTCTGGTCTTTGCGGGGTTGGCATTTGGTCCACTGAGTGCAACTGACACTGAGACTGCTCCTACCAATGGCCTGCCAGAGACTTCTGAGACTGCTTTGGTAAACAAGGCACTCGAGAACCTTCCAGGCTCTGATGCCACAGCGGCGGTATTGGTCTACAAGTCAGATGCCAAGTTCACCGAAGATGAGATTTTGTGGCTGCAGGGAAGTTTTGACCCAATGACTCAGATGCCTGCAGGTGGTGTGAACGAGAAGTTCCTAGACCTCACAAATGCAGAGCTGATGGGTGAGCCATTTGTGCCACCAGCCCAGATTTCTGAAGACGGCAAGGTTGCCGTAGTTACCGTTCCACTTGAGAAGTCCGACGAGGTTGAGGTTGTCACCGAGCGCGTCACCGAGCTGCGTGAACTAGCTGCCGAAGGCATGCCGGCAAGCTTCGAGGTCTATCTAACCGGCCCTGAGGGTTTCCAGGCTGACCTAAACAATGTCTTTGCAGGCGCGGACTTCACGCTCTTGCTTTCAACCGTGATTATTGTTGCGGTTCTACTTTTGATTACCTACCGATCTCCAGTGCTATGGATCGTGCCACTTGTCGTGGTTGGAACTGCAGATGGCATGGCAGGTCAGCTGGGCCGCCAGGTTGCCACCTTCTTTGGCATGGTGCCCGATGGTTCGGTAACTGGAATTCTCTCGGTCCTGGTGTTTGGTGCCGGTACCAACTACGCACTGTTGCTTATTGCTCGTTACCGCGAGGAACTGTTGCTTGAGGAAAACCGTCACGTGGCAATGGCCAAGGCGCTAAAGGGTGCAGGGCCTGCGATTATCGCTTCCGGTTCGACAGTTACCTTGGCGCTACTAACACTTACTCTCGCTGAACTTGGTGGTAACCGGACCCTTGGCTTGGTTTGTGCAACCGGAATCGTGATTGCCATGATCTCCGCGCTTGTTGTGCTGCCTGCAGCGCTGGTGGTATTTGGTCGTGGTTTGTTCTGGCCATTCGTTCCACGTTTTGGTGGAGTGAACAAGAGCCTAAATGGCCTGTGGGGCAAGCTTGGACGCGCAGTTAGCAAGCGCCCGGCAATCATCTCCTCGGTCGGTGTTTTGATTTTGGCTGGCTTGGCAATTGGAGCCAGCGGCATTCAGGTTGGTCTTGCATCCACCGA
>NZ_CBCHRQ010000046.1:0-10536 GCF_965064355.1 Aquiluna sp. | reverse complement strand
TCTGTAAGCGCGGTCGACTAATGCTTTCGCACGCTTGCTCTCTTGCTTGGTCGTAATTTTTCTCAGGGCATTATGTAAGTCAGTTGAAGGCGATAGATGTTTCATTGCGTCTAACACCTTTGTGACTGTTGGAGTAAATCTGAAGAATGACGGCGTGGTTCGAGCGTGGGACTTTGCTACTTGCACAGCTCTGTGGACAATTGAGTTTCTGTCAAGATTCAGATTGTCAACTAAAGGTGTTTTCTGGCTACGCCCCAAGCGCAAAGCTGAGAGTGCTTCCATGGTCTCCACTGGGCCCACCGAAGATGTAGTGCTTACAAAAATGTGATTTACAAATTCCGCACCCGTATCTGCGACTGCTCCTGAGATTCTAATTAGTGATAAGGCTTGAGCGTTGTCTAGTTTGCTTGCCCCATCGTTTGAAAGAGCGCCCCATTTACCTTCTGGAATCTTGGCAAGTTCGCTCCTTTCCTCCTCACTAGCATTCTTTTCAAAGTCTCGGAGGTCCATAACAAACTCATCCTCGCTCAGTAGGTCCTCATCATCGTCGAGGCTTCTCAAAACCTGAGATGCATCTTCCACGTTGTAAAGAAACGGCTGCTTCTCAGAATTCTTCGCGGCAACGTCTATGTCATCTACATACTCAATTGGGTTGGCCGCTTCTCCAAGAACCGATTGGTCAGTTCCGACTGTGTACCTAATTCGGTCAATCTTTCGCTCAAGTCGATTGACGAGTGACAGATACTCCTCTAAGTCAACGTCTGGATGGATGTTGTAGATATAGACATCAGAATGCTCTGAGCCCAATCGATTAATGCGCCCGTTCCTCTGAATCATGCGAACAGGGTTCCAGTGAAGGTCAAAATTCACTAGGAGGCCACAATCTTGTAGGTTTTGCCCCTCGCTCAAAACGTCAGTTGCAAAAAGGATGTCAATTTCACCGTCACGCGCAACTTGTTCAGCTCCACCTTTGGAGACAGGTGAGAATCGCTTAGCTAGTTCTTCAACTTGACTCTTACTTTTTCCGCTAGTGAAGGCCGCGACTTTCTCCAGAGATTCGCTGGTGTAGTAGCTCTGCAAACTCTCCTGAAGGTAGGAGACAGTGTCTGAGTAGTAGCTAAAAATTAGTACCTTTTTACCCGCTGGTTTATCTCTCCGAAGACGTTCGAGCAAGGTACTGAAGCTCTCAAGTTTGCTGTCTTTTTCGCCTAGGACATTACACATTTCAATTAGGACCCGAATAAGGTTTCGGTCACGTGCTAAGTCCGCTTTGATTGCATCTAGATTAAATATTTTCGGGTCCGCAGGTACCAACTCGCTAGCCTCGTCGAGTGAGTCTCCGTTCAATCCCTCAAGGTCATCTCCATACACATTCTGAAGATTTCTAATGTCCTTGATTGAGGCAATGAGGTTTTGGTTGACAAGTACAGACTCGAACTCGTTCAGTCTGCCAAGGTAGTTCTCCAGTGATTTTCTTAGAGCAAACTGAGAAGACTCTAGTCGCTTGAGCAAAGTGACTCTCAGCATGTTGTGAACACTAAGTTGGCTATTTACTCGGAAGGATTCTTCGGGCTTTAGACGGAACGTCCGAATCTCTTCTGGCGTCTTGTTGTAGAACTTGTGCTTGTAAACCTCAGACTTGTATGGGGCAAAGCCCAGAAGCAGGAGCACCTGAAAAATTCGTTCAAATGGAGTTTCTGAGACTCCCTCGGGCATGTAGGACTCGTCCGTAATAACGTCCAGAGGATGTTGTGCGCGCTGGGTGCGCTCTAGCAGCCAACCTACATCCAGGCGCTCAGGAGTAGTTTTCTCAAAAATGCTGGAATTGGATTTGCAGATGTCACTGAGCTGAGCGAGAGACTCAGGTGAGAACTCGTAGGGGGTTGGGATGACCTTTGATTCAGGAAACCTTCGGGTCGTGCCGTCGCTTTGAGTGATACCCCCGAATTCACGCTCGATTCCGCTTCTCGTTGTCCTAACTAGGAAGTGACGAAGGCCCTGACGCATTACCCTGTTGACTTTGTCGAAGTCTGGCGTCTTGCCTTCCTGTTCCGCTGTATTGATATCTTTCGTGAGTCTCTTTACGGCATCAAAAAAGTCAATAACCTCATTCTTTTTAGTTGTTGGGTAAACAACTGGAAATGATTCCAGCTTTCCCTTTGCGGCAAGTTGAACTTGATTTACAAAATCCGTCAAAGAATTGTTGATTGGTGTAGCTGTAAGTAGGAGGACGTGGCTCTCAGGGTTTTCACTAAACCAATCGAGTAATTCATCATGCCGTGTTCCTCCTCCACTTCGAAGGTTGTGCGCCTCATCAACTACGAATAGGTCCACGCTTGCGTATTTATCGATGGCTCTTTCTGCCTTGATTCGCCCTAGGTCCTGCATCGAAATAACTTCAAAACCATGGAACAGGCCGTGCACTTTTGCCAAATCTTCGCGCCATTGGAATGTCAAGCTAGCTGGCGCAATTACGTAAACTCTGCGAGAGCCTAACTCCTCTAAGTAATGGCGAACGACAGCGCCAGCAGTAATTGTCTTTCCCAGACCTACAGAGTCTGCAAGCATGGCCAGACCATTTTTTTGAAGTTTTTTCAAAAGGAGTTTTGCGTTTCTCAGCTGAAACTCGTATAGGACATCTTCAATATTTTTGGAGACTTGTGTGTCTGGAACTAATTCGTCTGAATACAGCTCGTAAAGAGTCTTTATGTACATCAAATATGGAGAAAAAAGTTTGTCTCCAACAGGCGATGTCTCCAGTATTTCTGAGAATTTGCCGTTCCACACTTCTGATTTTTCATGGTTCCACATTGATTCGAACCAGCTCAGATGTCCATTTTGGTCGGTGTCAACTTGAGGTACGAACTTTACGATGCGTCCCTCGTCTTCAAGTGCGTTTAATTCGATGTTTCTCGTAAGGCCCGCTTCGGTGAAGTTTGAAGAGCCAATAATCCCGATGGCCTCTTTTGATTTGTATGAGCCAAAAATGTAAGTTTTCGCATGAAGGAAGTTGCCCCTATAAATCTTTACGGTGAGGCGCCCGTCTGCAATTAGCTTCTTTACTTCTACCACAAGGTCCCGAAGCTCGTTCCTGTGTTCAAGCGCAGATAGAGAAGCGATTAACTGTGACTCTGGGAATGTCTCATCCAACTTGTTTAAGTCCAGCGATTTTGCGTAGCTCGGAGGTAGAGGTTCTTGCCCGATTAGCAATCGAATTGATTCGTAGGAGCGAATGCTCTTAATGACTTTTTGCAGACCAAGTAAATCCCAGTATCCAGTTGCAATGGAAAGCTCGGTAAATGAAGGTGCAATTTCATTTATTACATCCGCCAGGCGAACTCGGCTGTTATCAATAATTTGAGCACCCATGTTTACAAGCCTACTTTTTGCATCTGACACAGAAAGGTCAGGTTCGATGTGGTGGTAGATGATGCGCTCATGTGATTAATTTCCCCTACTTCGTTGAGGGCCTTTGGAGACTCTTTCTTGGGAATGTGGCCCTGGGAGCGGGAAATCACGAGCTATCTTGGAAATGTGGAAGTTGGCATTCGTGCGTGACCAATTCATGTAACTCATGATGCTCCCCCTAGGACTCCCCCAGCTGATGTGCTCAAACCAGTAAACCTGAGCCAAGAAAGTCGGGCTTTCCAGTTTGAACTCCTGATTCGGCTTTAGCTCTGACCAAAGCTTCGAATTAGGTACGACCTCGATTGCTAGCGCTCGGATTACAGCTGGTAGAGCGAGCTGAGTCAAAACTTTTGTAGATACGAATTTGCCATTGTTTTCGACTGAAATGCGCTGAATTTCAAGCTTGTCGCCAGTAAACACACACTCAACGACTGCAGACACCCCGAGTTCCGAGTACACAACCCTTCGAGTCAGGGATGAAGGTATGGACTGCTGAGTCCCTGTCTCTTGGTCAAAGGGCCCGAAATTGATGGGTTTACCGTCAGGTACCCCAACGGTTTCCAACTTGAATGACAGCCCCATTCTTGAATCCTACTAGAACCCCTTTCATAAAGGGTATTGACAAGTCTGAATTCGTTCACTAGAGTTTCTTGTAGTACCTCCTCCGTAGGGGGTACTAACTTGAAGATAACATTGGAAACTCCAAGAAGGAGTTCCAGATAGGAGAACAAAAATGTCAATTGATGACTACCTCAACTCAAATGAGGCTGTGATTAGCAGGACTGATGCAGCCACCTTGTTGAAGTGCGACCCTCGGACAGTTAGCCGCGGAATACTGGATGGCTCGATTCCGTCCATCTCCCTAGGCAAGAGGACTTTGATTCCACTCAGGCCCTTCCTGCGACTACTAGGCGCCGACAAGGATGGCAACTAATGGCGCGAAAGAAGTCCAGGAGCTACGGCGAAGGGTCTGCCTACGCATATAAGACACGAGGGGGCACTCGATACAGGTGGCAAGCCAGCTTTCGAGATGACCCTTTTGACTCGGAGAGTCCCCTCAGGCGACTTTCTAAAGGTGGCTACGCCACTTTGAAGGAGGCACATTCGGAAATGCAGAAGGTTCTGATTGAGGCGCAGAGTGGTCTGACCCCAAGGGCTTCTAAAGAGACTTTTGAGTGCTATTCGAAACTGTGGTTAGACAATCAGAAGTTAGCAAATGCCACTTTGATGGGATACGAGAAGATTATTCGGGTCCACTTGGTTCCCCACCTAGGGAAACTGAAAGTAGGACAGATTGTACCCAGCACTATCTCGAAGCTCTATCGAGATTTAGAGAAGAGTGGTAACCGCGGAAGGTTGACTTCAGGCAGTGGCTTGTCAGCTAATTCCGTAAACAAGATTCACATGGTCCTCGGTTCAATACTTAGTTCCGCTTTGAACGATGGCCTCGTGAAGGTAAACCACGCGCGAAACAATCCCAAGGCAATACAGGCGCCTACCGCAAGGTCAATAAAGATGCAGAAACAAGAGCTCCGCACTTGGTCACCAAGTGAACTGTCAACATTTCTGGATTGGAATAAGGGAGTCTACGAGGATGACCTACATGCGTTGTGGCGCCTGTACTTTATGTCTGGAATCCGACGTGGAGAAGGTGTGGCACTCCAGTGGGATGACATCAACTTTGAAACTGGAGTCATCTCTATTCGACGGGCGTCTGACTCGGGATTGCGAAAGGCAACCAAGCCAACCAAGACTTATTCAGAGAGAGCCGTCAGGATGGACCAAGAGTCATTGGATGTTCTAAAGTCTCACAAGTCCGAACGAGCCAAATTAGGCATTCAATTCGTCAGAGGTGATGCTTTCGTATTTGGAAATCTCGACGGCACTGTTCGAAATCCTGGTGACATCGGCGAGCGCTGGTCCAAGACTTTAATTAGAGCCCAACAATCGGGTCTTTACTTGCCGCACCTAACAATTAAAGGAATGCGCCACACTCACGCTACTCAGCTTCTGGAGGCAGGGGTGAGTCCCAAGGTGGTCCAAGCAAGGCTAGGTCACACAGATATAACGACAACCATGAACATCTACTCACATGTGACTGAGACGCTTCAGGTTGCTGCCGTAGAAGCCTTGGCGTCGTACTTAAAGGGAGCGTAAGCACAACAATGTGCACAACGGAGTTAAGAAAACCCCGCTTCTACTGGTCTTCACCAGTATTGGCGGGGCTTCCCGATGTGGCTAGTGAGGGATTCGAACCCCCGAAGGCTGAGCCAGCTGATTTACAGTCAGTTCCCTTTGGCCACTTGGGTAACTAGCCAGATACGTTTTTTATCACGCGATGCAAAAGAATAGCCCATTTTCGCTGCTCTAACTAGCGGCAAAGATTGTAAAGCTTTACAGTTTGAGATTATGGTCGGAATTATCGAGGTTGCAGAGCGCGCAGGTGTCTCTACAGCGACAGTCTCTAGAGCTCTAAATGGCAAGAGCCACGTCTCAGCTCGCGCACGTGAAAAAGTCCTGAAGGCCGCACAGGAACTGGGCTATGTGGCATCGTCTTCTGCCTACACCTTGGCTACCGGCCGCTCCAAGAACATTGGCGTTGTGATGCCATACATCGACCGTTGGTTTTTCTCCGCGGTATTGGATGGAGCGGTGAACGCTCTGGTAAACCGTGGCTACGATGTAACGCTTTACAGTCTTTCCGGAGGACCTGCCTCTCGCAAGCGCGTCTTTGAAGATCTAGTGCTTCGTAAGCGAGTAGATGGCGTGCTAACCGTTGCGGTGAAGCTCTCCGAGAGTGAGCTCAAGAGATTGAGCGAACTGCAAAAGCCGATCGTTGGAATTGGTGGGCCGATTCCTGGAGCGCGTTCGATCTCGATTGATGACGAGGGTGCTGGACGCCTTGCAACTCAACACCTAATCTCCCTTGGTCACCGGAAGGTGGGCATGATCTCCGGAACTCCTGCCACCGAGATGGACTTCCACCAGCCCTACCTTCGTCGCACCGGATACCAAGAAGCGCTTTTGGATGCGAATCTGGACTTTGACCCTAAGTGGGTGGCCGAGGCTGACTTTACGGTTAGTGGCGGTTACGTTGCCGCTAAGCAAATGCTTGGCGATCCCCGCAATGCACCAACAGCTATTTACTGTGCATCAGATGAGATGGGCTTTGGTGCCATTCAGGCGGCCCGCGATCTTGGTCTAAGAGTCCCCCAGGACATCAGCGTTATCGCGATGGATGGACACCCGATGGGTGAGTTCTATGGTCTTTCCACCATCGACCAGCAAACCAATGCTCAAGGAGCTAGGGGTGCGGAAATGTTGGTTGACATCCTTGAGGCTAGCGACGACAAGCTGCTGAATAACGTTGAGCAACTAACGACCTGGCCAATTGATTTGGTGGTGCGTTCTTCAACGGCGAGACAAGCCACTAGCTAGAATTTGCCTCATGGCTGATTCCTCATTTGACGTAGTTTCCAAAGTTGACCACCAAGAGGCGGACAACGCCCTAAACCAGGCTTCCAAGGAAGTCGAGCAGCGCTACGACTTCAAGGGCACCGACGCCTCAATTGAGTGGAGCGGTGAAAAGGTAATGATCAAAGCCAACTCGCAAGACCGCGCTCTAGCTGTGCTGGACGTATTCGAGACCAAGCTGATCAAGCGCGGCATATCCCTCAAGTCTTTGGATGCCGGAGAGCCTTACCCATCGGGCAAAGAGTTTCGAATCGAGTGCAGTCTCAAAAACGGCATCGACCAAGAGAACGCCAAAAAGATTTCGAAGATCATTCGCGACCAGGGGCCTAAGAGCGTGAAGGCTCAGATCCAGGGCGATGAACTTCGCGTTAGCTCTAAGTCAAGAGATGACCTACAGGACACCATGTCTTTGCTTCGTGGATCAGACCTTGAAGTTGACCTTCAGTTCACTAACTTCCGTTAGCCAAGTGCGATAAAGCCGGTTCCGCTACCGGTAACCGAGAACAATCTGGCATCTGCCATAAAAGCTGCCTTGCCGCGAGAAATGCTTAGCGTCCCGTCTTTGCTAGTGGAAATCGTTAGCTCCCCCTGGGTGCAAACCACAATGCCGGTGTTTGGCAAGTCAAGATCCATCAACAGCACGCTCGAGCTTGGCTCTACCCGATAGACGTTGAAGTCCTCTGCGGCAGTTGAATACTCCCAAATACCTTGGCTGAGCTTCTTCACAGCAATCTTTGGCTCGGCCAATTCGCTGTAGTCCAAGACCCTAAGTAGCTCACGAACATCGACGGTCTTTGAAGTCAATCCCCCGCGCAGCACGTTATCGCTACTAGCCATAACCTCAACGCCTAGACCCTCAAGGTAGGCGTGGATATTGCCGGCCGGAAGATACAGACCCTCGCCTGGTGAAAGCGCTACTAGGTTCATGAAGACCGAGACCAAGATGCCCGGGTCTCTGCCGTAAAGCTGGAACAGCTGCTCGATAAGGCGATCGCGCTTGCGACCAAGTACTGCTGCATTGGCAACCAGCGTGAGGATTAGCTCCGGATCAGATTCATACACCCACTGCATGGCTGCCTGATAACCACCAAGGGCAAACACTTCGGCAAGCGGGGCAAAGCCCGCGTTGGCCTTCACTAGCTCCTCTAGGTCAACCTTCATTTCAGCCAGCGGCCTAAAGCCACACAGTGCTCGGAAGTCGGTGATTGCAACGATCAACTCAGGTTTGTGATTGGCATCTGAGTAGGACGGGTGATGGTTTAGAAACTGTCGTTCCGCAAGTTCTTTAGTTGGATGCGCCTGAATAGAGAGCGGATTTGCGGCAGCTAGAAACTTCACCAGATAACCAAGTTGCCCATAGCGATCGGCGAGTGAACCCCCCGCTGAATCAAGGACTTTTGCGGGTGCTGTTGGGTGCGTGCCAAACCATTGCTCTGCGATTGGATACTCGGGTTCTTCGATCCCAAGTAGATCCGAGAGCAGCGGGCTTGAACCCCAGGCATAGTTCATTGGGTTATTGCCAATTGCAAAAAGCGTCATCGATTACCTGCGCTCTTCTTCTATGACAACAAGCGGCATCGGTGAGGTTGGCGGAGAAACGGAATCAAGGTCGGTTTGCTTGGCCTTCTGGGCAAACTGATGGGCGATAAGTCCTGAGGCGATAGCCAGTGCAACCGGGAAGAAGAATGCGAGAGATAGGCCAACCCCTTCTGCTAGCGCACCCATGAGAGTCTTTGCCATAACCTGCATGATCGCGCTCATAAGCGACAATCTAGAAACCGCCCACGCCGTTGAAACTCCTGGGATGTGACCGGCGGCAGATATGAAGGTAGGGGCACCCGGAGCTAGGCCAAGACCGGCAAGAAACCACAGCAGCATCGTGGCAGCAAGAGCTAGGGTGCTGGAGGTGTCAGCCAATAGCGGCGCAAACAGTGCAGCCATTGCTAGAACTCCAGCCGCTAAGAATGCGCCTCGAGAGGCGATTAGATTCGGGTGGTATTTCTCCGCCAGCGAAGTCATCGAGAGGCGGCCGATGATCATGCCGATCATAAAGGTGGCAAACGGTAGCGACCTAAGCGCGAGTTCAACATTCAAGATGTCCCGGGCAAAAACAGCAG
Organism: Aquiluna sp.; assembly: GCF_965064355.1. Classification (NCBI taxonomy): domain Bacteria; kingdom Bacillati; phylum Actinomycetota; class Actinomycetes; order Micrococcales; family Microbacteriaceae; genus Aquiluna; species Aquiluna sp. The sequence continues at coordinate 1,537 of NZ_CBCHRQ010000046.1, read as the reverse complement.
CCCAGTCGATGACCGCAACCTCAGGGAAGACGATTCCGATAATTCCAAGAGCCAACCAAACCAATTGGACTGGGATGTGGAAGAACTTGCGCTTTACAACCCCGGCACGCTCCTCTAGGTGACCGTCCTCGGTTGGGGATAGCAGCCAGCGCAAGGCGAACTCAAAGATGATGACGTTCAAGATTGCGACGATGATCAGGTACTGCTCGAGATCCAATACCAGTGTCGACAGACCACCGGTCATTGCCGCTGCCACCGCACCTATGCTCCAGCCGGCGTGGAAGCGAGCAATCACGTTTTTCTTGATCTGCTTCTGCAATAGCACCGAGTGTGAGTTGACCGAGACGCCGAGGATCGAGATGAAGAAGTTGAAAGCCATGTTTAGGAAGAACCAGATAAATGGGTTAGAGGTCAGTCCCAGCAGCACCAAAAATATCGCACTGAAGTAGTTGCCGAAGCGAATCAGGGTCCTCGGGCCAAAGCGCATAATCAGCCGGGAGACAAAGAACAGCGGGACAATCGAGCCCACCACGCCAAACCCAATGATGGTTCCCCAAGTAGCAAAAGACACATCTAGCCGGTCGATGAATTCCGGCACCCAGGCCACCGAGCTAAGTGCGATATGACCGGTGAAGGCAAAGGCGATAAGCATCGCAATTTGTGCCTTGCGAAGACGCTTACCGGATAGCTTTTCCAACTACTTTGAACCTTCAAGAATCGAGGAGATTTCCTCGCGATCAAATAGCTTCTTACGCTCGCGCCCATCCTGGGCACCAAGAGCAAGCTCTTTGGCATCAAGGGTCAGCCAGTCTTTCCACTCCAAATACTTCACACCACGAGAATCCAAAGTCTCAAGAATCTCAGCCTCGGAAGGCTTAGCAGGAGTCCACCACATTGCTCTATCTGCAATGACGTGTGAGATGGTCTCAATGGCATCTGCCTTGGTGTGACCAATTAGTCCAACTGGGCCGCGCTTGATCCAGCCGGTGCAGTAAACACCAGGGATCTGCTTGCCTTCGCCGTCTAGTACTCGACCCTCACTGTTTTGAATCACGCCGTACTTAGAGTCAAAAGGAATCTCATCTACCGGAGAACCAAAGTAACCAACTGCGCGGTAAACAGCCTGAATCGGGAAGGTTTCAAACTCATCAATTGGCGTTACGTTTCCGGTGCCATCGAGCTTGGTGTGCTGCACCCTAAGGCCAACTACCTTGCCGTCTTCACCGAGAACTTCAACTGGGGCTGAGAAGAAGTGCAGGTGCAACCTGCGCTCCTCTATAGCCTGAGGGTTCTGTCTTAGGTCCTCGAGAGTCTTCACCATTACACGAATCTGGTTGTTGCTATCGATAGCGGTTTGAGACCCGTCGTCGTATTGGAAGTCTTCGTCATAGACGATTGACTGCACGCCTTCAATGTGAAGTGCCTCACGAAGTTCTAGTGGGCTGAACTTCACCTGAGCTGGTCCACGTCTTCCAAAGACATGCACATCGGTCACCGGAGAGGCCTTGAGGCCCTCATAGACGTGATCTGGGATGTC
>NZ_CBCHRQ010000045.1:0-10649 GCF_965064355.1 Aquiluna sp. | reverse complement strand
TGCCGCACGACCCTAGAAACCGCAGGTGTTCGCTTTCGTCGATCACATCGTTCGAGGTGGTGGATGGCAAGTTGGTGGAAGTTGACTACCGCGAGCCTGGTTTAGAGCTAGCAGCAAGACTGAGCGAATCAGCGAAGGATGGAGGTGCGGTGTGAAGAAAGAAACTCAAAGAGCGGTTGCCATCGCACTAGTCATCTTTATTGTCGGCTCGATTGCACTGAGCTTGGTCGGCTGTACCTCGGATCCATTAGCAGACCAGTTTCGCTCTGGGGACTCTAAGAACTACATCGCAGGCGATGGCACCGTCACCGAGTTTGACTCGGCTCAAAGACCAACCTTTCTGCCCTTTACCGGTGAGACCGAGTCAGGACAGATGCTTGATTCCAAGGCCCTAGAGGGCCAAGTTGTGGTCATGAACTGGTGGTATTCAGCGTGTGCTCCTTGCCGAGCTGAAGCTCCGGATCTGCAAGCGCTACACAAAGAGTTTCAGGATCAAGGCGTGCAGTTTGTTGGTGTGAATGTTCGTGATACGGCAGAAACCGCACTGGCTTTTGATCGCAAGTTTGAAATCGGCTTTCCCTCAATCATCGACGCGCAATCCGGGGCTGTCTCCTTGGCTTTTCAGGGAGTTGTACGCCCTCAGGCAGTGCCAACAACTTTGGTCATCGACAAGCAGGGCAAGGTTGCCTCCAGAATTCTGGGTCGAATCGATCCATCGATTCTCAAGACACTGATTGAGACCGTGGTAGCCGAGTGAATCCAGCAGATGTAATCCTCAACGGATCACTTTTGGCAGCCATGCCAATTGCGCTGCTGGCTGGTTTGGTTACCTTCCTATCGCCTTGCGTCTTGCCATTGGTTCCGGGTTACCTCGGATACGTATCGGGTGCTGCGCAAAGCAAGACCAAGTTGGTTTTGGGTGCGGTGCTATTTGTACTTGGATTCACGGTGGTCTTCGTATCGCTCGGAGTACTTGCGGGTTCGGCGGGACTGCTATTTTTTGCCAACAGTTTTTGGGTGCAGTTTGTCTTGGGTTTGCTGGTTATAGTTTTTGGTTTTGCCATGATCGGGCAGTTTGATTTTCTGCAGCGCAGCATAAAGATTCCATTTAGCCCAAAGGTTGGGCTTGCTGGAGCACCGCTTTTGGGTGTGGTTTTTGCCGTGGGATGGACACCTTGCATTGGCCCTACCCTGGCTGCGGTTTTGACTCTCGCTTCAACCACCGGTGATCCGGTTCGAGGTGGCATTCTTGCGACCGTCTACTCGCTAGGTATCGGCATTCCATTCGTTCTGATTGCGCTTGGAATGAACTGGGCAGTGTCGAGCGTGGCCTTTGTGAAAAAGCACCTCAGGACCTTCAACCTCTTTGGCGGGGGCCTTCTGATTTTGATCGGCTTGCTATTGATGACAGGCCTATGGGGCCAGTTCCTGACTTGGATGCAGGGGGTGCAAAGTGGCTTCGAACTTATTCTCTAGTTTGATCTTTTGGCCTCGCTGGTTCTGGCGTCAGCTGACCTCGATGCGCACGGCACTGTTTCTGTTGCTGCTACTAGCGATTGCTGCGGTTCCTGGTTCGGTCTACCCACAGCGCTCGGCTGATCCAAATGGTGTGCGTATTTTCTTTGACAACAACCCAGACGTCGCTGAGGTTATGGATGACTTCCAGCTCTTTGATGTCTACACATCGATCTGGTTCTCCTCGATCTACATCCTTTTGTTTGTGTCACTGGTTGGCTGCGTTGTCCCAAGAACCAAGGTTCACTTTGAGGCGCTAAGAGCCCAGCCGGTTCAGACTCCGCAGAACCTAAAGCGCATGCCGGTTCACCAAAAAGCGAAAGATCAGGCTGGTTACCTAGAGACTGCATTGCAGGTTTTGAAATCAATGCGCTACAAGGTTGCTATGCACCAAGACTCTGTTTCTGCCGAGAAGGGCTACATCAAGGAAACCGGCAACCTGGTCTTCCACTTCTCGCTGATCGGAGTTCTAATCGCGGTTGGTGTCGGAGGCGGTTTGAGCTTTAGCGGGCAAAGAGTTTTGGTGGTTGGCGATAGCTTCGTGAACAACCTGGCTAGTTATGACTCCTTCTCACCGGGTCCGTTTTTCGATGAGTCACAGCTTTCACCATTCAGCGTTCGACTGGATGATTTCCAGGTGTTGTATGACCTGCAGAATCCAAATAATCTCGGTCAACCAATCGACTTCATCGCAAGCGTTACCTCGGAAGGAAAGCAATCTGAGGTTCGAGTGAACTACCCGCTGGAGGCCCCGGGCGCGAGCATTTACCTCACCGGTAATGGGTTTGCTCCGGTGATCACAGTCTTTGACGGTGAGGGGAACGTTGCGTTTTCAGGCCCGAGCGTTTTCTTGCCGCAGGATTCGAATATGACCTCGCTGGGAGTCATTAAGGTCCCAGATGCACTTCCCGAGCAGGTTGGCATCATCGCCTTCTTCTACCCAACCGCCGAGCAATTGGAATCAGGTGCTTACACCTCGATTTACCCAGATCCGATTGATCCGCTTTTGACCATGAATGTCTACTCCGGTGACCTGGGGCTGGATGAAGGTGTTCCCAAGAACGTCTTTGCGCTGGACACCGAAAACCTAGAGGTCGTGGCATCACGAGATGGACCAAACGACCCGATCCAGCTGCGCATCGGCGAGACGGTCGACCTACCAAACCAATTAGGCAAGGTCAGATTCGATGGCCTACTTCGATTCGCATCGCTAGATGTTGCCTATAACCCCGGTGGCATTTGGGTATTGCTGTTCGCCCTGCTGGCACTTTTCTCAATGGGGCTGTCACTAATGACCCCGCGTCGCCGAATTTGGATTCGACGCAATAGAGATGGGACAATAGAGCTAGCTGCTCTGGCTCGCAGTGATGATCCAAGACTCGAAGAAGTCTTGATCGAAGTCCGAAACGAAATTGAATCCAAGGTTGGAAGTAAATGACGATTGTCCTGAATGAGCCGCTATCCCAGATCTCGCTGCTGTTTGTTTCGGCAGCGATGGCGTTTATTGCGCTCGCTCTGGTGCTGTTCTCACTTCAGCTGTCAAAGCTCCTAGGTCAGACGCCCGAAGAGCGCGCCAAGCCATCAAGTCTTGAGCGCATTGGCTTTATTGTCACCGCCGTCGGCACCTTGGTGTTGGCGATTGGTGTTGTGATGCGAGGCATTGCCGCAGGCCGGGTGCCATGGGCAAACATGTATGAGTTCTCTATCTCATCTGCGCTACTGATTCTGTTGGTTTACCTGACTTCTTTGAAGATCAAGGACGTTCGCTTTATCGCAACTTTCGTTACCGGTTTTGTGCTTGTGACCCTCTTTGCTGCGGTCTCACTTTTCTACGTTGAGGTCAAAACCTTGATGCCGGCGCTGCAGAGCTACTGGCTCGTTATCCACGTTGTGGTTGCGATTCTGGCAACCTCGTTCTTCGCAATTGCCGCAGGCCTTCACATTGCATACCTGGTCAAATCCAGCAGCGTTGCAAAGCGTTTGATGGAGCTGTTCCCAGCGCTTGAGCATCTGGAGAGATTGGCATACCGCTTCAACGTGGTTGGTTTTGTGCTTTGGAGCTTTACCTTGATCGCAGGTGCAATCTGGGCAGAGCGAGCCTGGCACCGCTACTGGGGTTGGGACACCAAAGAGGTTTGGACCTTCATCATCTGGACGCTCTACGCCGGTTACCTGCACGCCATGGCAACAAGGGGCTGGAACGGTAAGCGAGCAGCCTGGTTGGGTCTAGTGGCATTCCTTGCGATCATCTTCAACTTCACAATCGTGAACCAGTTCTTCAAGGGACTGCACGTTTACTCAGGCCTCTAAAAGGTCAAAGCAGCGCTCTAAGCGCGCAAGCCACCACTGAGTTCGTTCGGGACTCGCTTCGTACTTTTTCAAAAGAGCGGCATCTGGCTGAATCTCACGCGGGGTAATTCTTCCCGCAACTGGCCTGAGTGGCTCAAGCGTGATGTCTGACTCCATAAGGCTCAAGGTGCCAAGTCCGCAGTCGAAATCAAGCTCTGGCAGTGCTGCCGCTAAGAACGCTCCCTGGGATAGTCCAATGCTTGTTTCGAGCGCTGAGCTAACCACAGCTCGTAAACCGGTTTGCCTTGCGATTTCTAGGCTGCGCTCAATGCCACCTAGCGGCTGAACCTTCAACATCACGATATCTGCCGCTTGTCTTTGAGCAACTTCGATTGGATCACTTGCCTTGCGGATTGATTCATCGGCAGCGATAAGAACATTTAGCCGTAGGTGCTTGATGGTGGTTCTAAGTTCTACTAACTCTTCGATGCTGGCGCAGGGCTGTTCAAAGTAATCAAGTCGCTCAAGCGGGATTTGTGCCAAAAGTTCCAGCGCTTGCTCAGGGGAGAAGTTGCCGTTTGCATCGAGTCGAATCCTGGCATTGGGGTAGCTGGTTGTGACCTTCAAAACCCTGGCAATGTCATCGGTCAGCGTTTGTCCGGTTTCGGCGACCTTGATCTTCACGGTCGAGAATTCACCAAATTTGCGAAGGACATCTTCGACCTGGTCTGGGCTAACCGCAGGCAGGGTTGCATTCACACCAATAGATGTTCTGTTAAGTTTCGGTAGATCTTGATTTGCAAAGCTCAAAGCTGCAGCCAGCCAGTTACTGGCTTCTTGGTCTGAGTATTCAATGAAAGGGGAGAACTCAGCCCAGCGCTTGGTGCCCTTGAAAATTAGTGCCTCGCGGTGGCTTAGGCCGCGGAATTTGGTCAGCATTGGGATGCTCACAACGCTGATTTGGGTTATTTTCTCCCCGTACACCCGATTAGTCTAATTGCATGGCAAATTCGATTTCCGAGACCTTTGATCAAAACCTTTGGCATTCAGTTGCTGGTTTTGAGGAGTTGACCGACGTCAGCTACCACCGTCACAACACCCTTGGTGTTGTGAGGATTGGCTTTTCGCGTCCAGAAGTTAGAAATGCTTTTAGACCGCAAACCGTAGACGAGCTCTACCAAACCCTTGAGCATGCCAGAGCTTCCAGCGATGTTGGCGTTGTGCTGCTCACCGGAAATGGACCATCTCCAAAGGACGGCGTCTGGGCGTTTTGCTCTGGGGGCGACCAAAGGGTTCGAGGCGATGCCGGCTACGAGTATGGACCTGGTACCGCTGGTCGATTGCACATTCTTGAGGTGCAGCGCCTGATTCGCTTTATGCCAAAGGTCGTTATCGCACTGGTCTCTGGCTGGGCTGCCGGAGGCGGACACTCCTTGAATGTGGTTTGCGATCTATCGATTGCTTCTCGTCAACATGCTCGTTTCAAGCAGACCGATGCCGATGTTGGTTCCTTCGATGCCGGCTACGGTAGTGCCTACCTTGCACGTCAAACCGGTCAAAAGTTTGCCCGTGAGATCTTCTTCCTAGGTCGCGAATACGACGCTCAGCGCGCCTACGAAATGGGTGTTGTGAACGCGGTTGCTGACCACGACAAGTTGGAGAGCACAGCGCTTGAGTGGGCCGAGGACATCTTGGCAAAATCCCCAACTGCTATTCGCATGCTGAAGTATGCCTTCAACGCGGTTGATGACGGCCTGGTTGGACAGCAGCTGTTTGCAGGCGAGGCAACCCGCCTTGCCTACGGCACCAAAGAGGCTGCCGAGGGTAAGAACGCATTCTTGGAGAAGCGCAAGCCAGACTGGTCTGACACCCCCTGGCACTACTAATGAAACCGCTTCGCCTGATTCCTGCTAACGACACTTTTCGTGCGCTGTCTAGCTGCGTCGAATTGCTGGATGGCAAAATCGCGCTTTTCATAACAGATCCTGAGCTCAACGGATTGATGCCTGAGGTCAACGGTTTACCAAACGAAGTTTCAAGTGATGTTGCACTAATTGTTGAGAGCTCTGGTTCAACCGGAACTCCTAAGCGCATCGAATTATCAGAGGCTGCTCTTAGAGCATCCGCCCAAGCCTCGGCTGAGCGCCTTGGAGGCCAAGGCCAGTGGCTGCTTGCACTACCAACCAAGTTCATCGCCGGCATAAACGTGCTTGTTCGCTCCGTGATTGCCGATACCCAACCGGTGATTATGAACTCCCAATTGCCATTTACGGCGGACGCATTTTTTAGGGCCGCATCTTTGATGACCGAGCAAAAACGCTTTACCTCTTTGGTCCCGGCCCAACTTGCAAGACTGCTAGATGCCGTCAAGACCGATGACTATTCTCTTTCGCTACTTCGTCGCTTTGATGCCATTTTGGTTGGCGGACAAATGCCAGATCAGTCAGTCGTGGAGCAGCTGCGTGCTTTGGGCGTAAAAATTGTTATCTCCTACGGCATGAGCGAGACAGCAGGTGGCTGCGTCTATGACTCAGTTCCACTTGCCGGGGTCTCTGTGAACATTCGTGACGGTCGAATTGCCATCTCAGGAGAGGTCTTGGCAAATGGATTGCCAAAGGAGTTTCTAACCAGCGACCTCGGTGAAATTCGTGACGGCAAGCTCTATGTCACCGGCCGTGCCGACCGAGTAATCATCTCCGGCGGTCACAAGGTAGCCCTTGAGGCAATCGAGGCAAAAGCACTGGAGATTGCGGGCGTCAAAGAGGTCGCAGCCGTAGCGATTGCAACCAGCTGGGGCGAGTCGGTTGGCTTGGTCTACTCAGGAGCTCCGGATATCGACTATGCAGCCCTGGAACAGTTATCAGTAGCCGCTAAGCCACATCGGGTGCTCTGGGTTGAGGCATTGCCAAGGCTGCTCAGCGGCAAAGCCGACCTTGTGGCAATTGCAAAGCTTTTGAGCGAATAGCATTTGTGGGTTATGTCGATAAAAAACTGGATCACCGGCGCAAGGGTTAGAACCCTGCCGCTTGCCGTAGCGCCTATCGTGCTTGGTTCTGCAAGCGCAGATCTGGTTGATTGTTTTGATCCACTACTGGCTTCTTTGGCACTGCTGGTTGCGCTGTTGTTGCAGATCGGCGTGAACTACGCGAATGACTATTCCGACGGCATTCGTGGCACCGACGCAAATCGAGTGGGCCCACTTCGCCTAACCGGTTCCGGTTTGGTCAGACCTCAGGCAGTCAAACTTGCCGCAGCGCTAACCTTCGGTTTGGCTACTCTGGCAGGTCTTGCGATTGTGCTCATAACCGGTCAGTGGTGGTTGATTGCAGTTGGGGTTTTATGCATCATTGCCGCCTGGTATTACACCGGAGGTAAGTCGCCCTATGGCTATGCCGGGCTTGGCGAAATTGCAGTATTTGTTTTCTTTGGTTTGATTGCCACCGTTGGCACCGCATACATTCAAATTCTTGAGGTGGATGCCATGGCAGTTCTGCTGGGTATCAACTTTGGTTTCTATGCCACCGCCGTTTTGCTGGTGAACAACATTCGCGATGTGAAAACTGACCGCGAAAGTGGCAAGAACACCCTCTCGGTTCGCATCGGAGTGCGGGCATCAAAGTGGCTCTTTGGAGCACTTTTGGTTTTACCGGTTATCTTCAACCTGTTTTTGGCTGCCCTCTACCCGGCGACCATCATTGGCCTTGCCAATCTGATGCTGGTGTTTCCAGCGTTGCTGGCTGGCGTCAAGGGCAAGGGTCCGAAGGACTACATTTCGGCGCTAAAGCTAACTAGCTTTGCGGGCCTTGGCTTTGGGTTACTTGTTGGCCTCGGGCTTTTTGTCGTTTCGTTCTGAGTCCAGAACGTCGTTCTCTAGATCGCTTTCGTCGTCCTGATAGCTGCCGCTAGCATCACGCGAGAGTTTCTTGGCAACAGAAGCGCTGAGGGCATCTCGTTGCTTGTCTAAAAACATAAGGGAGAGCGCGAAGGAGATAGCTGCCGCAAAAACAGTTGAGAACAGTGGGCCGAAATTCAAGAGCATGAACACAGCAAAAATACCGAAGAACATGCCCAATCGGAGCAGGGTGTAGCCAAGCCAAGGGTTCTTCACGGTTACAAGTCTAGGCGAGTCTGAATTAGGGTTGATGGTATGACAAGACTGGCAATTGCCTCGATCGTATTTTTGGTTATCTTCACGGTTTTCACCACCGTCTTTGCCGCTGCGGCAAACAAGAGCGAAGTAAGACTTTTGCCTAAGTGGGTATGGGTGCTTTTGTGCCTGGTTATCCCTTTCTTCGGTGGCCTTTTGTACCTGATGGTTGGAAGACCGTTGGGTAAGGGTCCACAGGGTGGTCAAAAGAACAAACGATATGTCGCACCCGACGATGATCCAAACTTCCTTCGCGATCTGCAGCGCAAGCTAAAGAAAGACGAAGACGACAAGAAGTGACAAACCCAAGCTCCCAAACATTTGCTGCAGAGCTATTGGCGACCCTGGTCGCCTCTGGCGCTAAGCACTTGTACCTAGCTCCGGGAGCAAGATCACAGGCTTTGGCTATGGCAGCCGACCAGTTGGCAAGCGCATCCAAAGCAGACCTAACCATTCGCCTTGATGAGCGATCAATGGGGTTCGTCGCACTTGGTCGTGCAATGGCATCGGGCAGGCCTTCGGTTTTGATCACCACCAGCGGAACCGCGGTTGCGAATCTTCACCCCGCTGTTCTTGAGGCTCACCACAGTGGTGTGCCAATGATTTTGCTAACTGCAGACCGACCAGCCAGATTGCGTGGCAAAGGCGCAAACCAAACCACTAATCAGGTCGGCATCTTCGCCGACGCTGTGATTCGCTGCATCGATGTGAGTGTCCCAGAGCGAGAGGAATTCGGTGCCAGAGCTCTAGCAATAGAGGCCATCGAGCTTGCCACCGGCGAGCACCCAGGGCCTGTGCAGCTAAACCTGCAGTTCCAAGAGCCGCTTAGCGACCTAACTCCTAACGCGAGCGAGATCACAGTTGAGGAGATCTCCCTGCACCCGGTGACGTCTGAGACCTCAAGTCTCGAGGTGGTCATTTCAGACCGTGCGGTAGTTGTTGCCGGAGCTGGTGCCGGAGCAAAAGCTGTTGAGTTTGCGAAGGCAGCGAATCTGCCACTTCTGGCAGAGCCAACCTCCGGCGCTCGCTACTCAGAGCAGGTTGTTGTCGACTACATCGGTGCACTCAGTGGTGAACTTGGACAAGCTGTCGATCAGGTTTTTGTCTTTGGAAAGCCAACTCTTTCAAGACCCATTCAACGCTTGATTGCGAATTCCAAAGTTTGGGTTTGCGTAAGCAATACTCACGGGCACTTTGATCCAAGTGGCAACGCCTTGGGTTATGCCGACCAGCTCATTCCTTTGGGCAGCGCTGAACAATCCTGGGTTGATTCGTGTGTCAAGCAGGAAGTCTTTGTTTCAAAGCGTGGCGATTTGGCCAAGGCAGTTTGGGATGCAACAAAGCAGAATGAACAGCTACTCTTTGGAGCTTCGCAGATCATTCGTGAGGCGGACAGAGTGCTTTCTGCAAAGCAGATTTCGGTTTTTGGTAATCGTGGCCTAGCCGGTATCGATGGCACAGTTTCGACTGCTATCGGACTTGCCCAAAACGGCAAGAAGACCAGAGTGTTGCTTGGAGATCTCACCTTGCTGCACGATGCCAGTGGGCTAAACCTCTCGGGAATCCAGGGTTTGGATATTCAGGTGATTGTTGGCAACGACCACGGTGGCGAGATTTTCAAAAAGCTTGAGGTTGCTCAGCTGTTGCCAGAGGCAACCCTGGAAAAACTGTTCCTGACGCCGCAGAGAGTTGACCTCAAAGCGCTGGCTAGTGCCTACGGCTGGGAGTATTTGGCAGTGGGTTCTATCGAGGAACTCAACAAAGCCATGCAGCGCTCAGGGCAACTGCTAATCGACTACCAGCTCTAGGAATCGAAGGCGTAGCGAACCGCGCGGAACTTTAGCTCGGTCTCGGCAAGCTCAGCCTGCGGGTCAGACTCGGCAACAATTCCGCAGCCGGCAATTGCTCTAACAACTACCTTGTCTGCATAGCTCTCAATGATTCCACCGCGCAACGCGATTGCAAGTTCTCCTGAGCCATCGGCAGAAACCCAGCCAACCGGTCCGGCATAGCCACCACGGTCATAAGGTTCTAATTCTTCAATCACCGAAATTGCTAAATCTCTCGGGGTGCCAGCAACCGCCGCGGTTGGGTGGAGTCTTGCGATTACATCCAGCAGGCTGATTGCCGGCTTGAGCTTTCCTCGAACATCGGTTGCTAGGTGCCAAAGATCCGGAAGGGCTAGAGAGAATGGCTGAGAATCTGCCTCAACCCAATCGCAGAACGGCTCTAACTCGGAAACCATCGACTGCACCGCATAGCCGTGCTCATTGTTGTTCTTGATCGAGTGCGAAAGTCCATCTGCGATTGCACGATCAACATCTGGGTCGGTTCCGCGTCCTGCGGTTCCTGCCAACACTCGTGCCGAAACCTCACCGCGCTCTGCGCGAAGCAGTAGCTCCGGAGATGCACCAAAGACACCCTCAACCTTGTAGGTCCAGCAATCTGGGTAGCGAGAGCGAAGCCTTGCAAGCGGAGTCGTCAAGTCGGGTTGAGAATCTAAGACCATCTCAAGGTCACGAGATAGCACGACCTTTTTGAGCTCGCTCTGTTGGATTTTGGTGATTGCGTTAGATACTGCAGCTTCAAACCCAGCGGCACTTAGCCGACCGGTGTGGAACTGAGTCGGGGTTGATGTCTTAGCCGCAGCGGCATCCTCGCCCTCTACCTCGATAACAAAGCTGGCTTCTGGGCGAAT
>NZ_CBCHRQ010000044.1:0-10653 GCF_965064355.1 Aquiluna sp. | reverse complement strand
AGGAACATGCCCGACATCAGACCGATCAAAACCAGCCAAATCTGCCTAGGAGTCATTTCTCCAGATTGAGCGGCTTGTTTTGCGGCTTCCCGCCTTGACTTAGTGGGCAATTCAACTCCAAGTTTTAGGGTGGTACTCGTGCCCAAGTCTAGACCTCTAGTCAGGAACCCACTTTTTGTGTTCGTTCCTCCTATTGCGCTGCTGGTCTTGGGACTCTCGTTGGCCCTCCAACCCGGGGCATTTGCACCTCGACACGAACTTGTCGAGCAAGCCATCGATGACCTTCGAACGGCAGATAATTCGAAGGTCCGACTGTCACTGGCTTCTTATCACCAAACCAGACTTGCAACGAATACTGGTGGTTCAGATCTTGTGGTTGTGAATAAACAACGTCCGCTGCAACCTTTGAAATATCAGCCTTTGAATCTAAGGGAAGTTGAGAGTTCCAAGAACCTAGATAACTCACGTGGCCTGCAATTGGCAGATCAGGCGGCCACTGCGTTGGAAGCATTAGCTAAGGCAATGAACGCACAAGACGCAGGAAAGCTTTTCGTGAACTCCGCATTCCGCTCATATGAATACCAAGCAGAGTTGTTCAATGCAAAGGCAAGTCAGTATGGGCTTGCGGGGGCTTTGGCTCGAGCCGCCAAGGCTGGACACTCTGAGCATCAAACCGGACTAGCTGCAGATGTATCGGTTCCCGAGCAAGGCTGCGCCATCATGCAGTGCTTCGGCGACACCGTGGCTGGAAAGTGGTTAGCTGAAAACTCGTGGAAGTACGGATTCATAATCCGATACGAAAAGGACACGACTTCTGTCACGGGTTACACATATGAACCTTGGCACCTTCGATATGTTGGCGTACAGCTTGCGACAACGTATTCCAAAACAGGAATGAAAACCCTCGAAGATTTTTGGGGATTTGCTCCGGCTGAGTTCTACTTGGAAGAAACTGCCTCGTCCACTAGCAACTGAGCCTGCTTTAGCACCTGTTCGAGATGCTGCTCTGACTTGAAAGACTCACCATAAATTTTGTAGACGTCTTCCGTGCCCGAAGGTCTTGCCGCGAACCAAGCTGTGTTGGTTGAAACCTTTATGCCACCGAGTGCGCCGCCGGAACTGGCTGCAGTTTCGATGTTGATGATCTGCTCACCAGCTAGCTCATCGGCCTTAACATCTTCCGCACTCAGTTTTGCAAGCAGTGCCTTCTGGGACAGGTTGGCTGGAGCATCGACTCTTCGATAGTGCGGCTCACCGAACCCGCGCGTAATTTCGGCGTACCGCTCTGAAGGACTAGAACCGGTGATTGCTTGGATTTCTGCAGCCAACAGGCACATGATCAAACCGTCCTTGTCGGTCGACCAAGGTTGACCATTGAGACGAAGGAACGAAGCACCTGCAGATTCCTCGCCACCGAACCCCAGGCTTCCATTTGAAAGGCCAGCGACAAACCACTTGAAACCAACCGGTACCTCAAGGAGCTTCCTACCGGCTGCTTCCACGACTCGATCAATCAACGACGAAGAAACCATCGTTTTACCAACCGCAGACTCTTCATCCCAACCATCGCGCGCTCGGAATAGGTAATCAATCGAAGCCACCAAGAAGTGGTTGGGGTTCATCAGCCCAGAGTCCGAGGTCACGATGCCATGGCGATCCGCATCCGCATCGTTTCCGGTTGAGATGTCGTAGTTGGTTTTGTTCTCAATGAGTGAAGACATTGCAAATGGCGAGGAGCAGTCCATGCGGATTTTGCCGTCCCAGTCCAGGCTCATAAATCCAAACTGGTAGTCGACCTTAGGGTTTATTACTTCTAGGTTGAGCCGATAGCGCTCGGCTATGAGTGGCCAGTAGTCCACCGACGCTCCACCTAGTGGGTCGGCACCAATTCGAATTCCAGCGTCACTGATGTGGCTGAGTTTTAGAACCTGATCCAGTTGGGAGACGTAGTTCTCTCTGAAATCAAAGTGGTGCGCGTTGGGAGCCTTACGCTTCACCTCGGTTAAACCGCTGCGAATAAGTTCGTTGGCGCGGTTGGCAATCCAACCGGTGGCGTCAGAGTCTGCGGGTCCACCGTGTGGCGGGTTGTACTTGATGCCGCCATCTTGAGGTGGGTTGTGACTTGGGGTGATGACAATGCCATCGGCCTGGTTGTCGCTACCATGAGGCAGCTGCGAATTGTGATCGATAATCGCCACCGAAACCGCAGGTGTTGGGGTGTAGCCATTGCGTGAATCAATTAGCGCCAGCACATCGTTTCCGGCGAGCACTTCAAGAACGGATTGCTGAGCAGGTTCACTCAGCGCATGGGTGTCTCGACCGACATAGATCGGCCCACCAATGCCTTGCGTGCTTCGGTATTCGACGATGGCTTGGGTGATTGCCAAGATGTGCTGCTCGTTAAAAGAGGTATTGAATGAGCTGCCTCGATGACCTGAGGTGCCGAAGGTTACCTTTTGTTCCGGCACTGATACATCTGGTTTTAGCTCGAAGTAGGCGGCAGTTAGCTTGGCGATGTCCACCAGGTCTGAAGATCTGGCAGGCTTCCCGGCTCGCTCGTGCATGGCATCCTCGATTACGTCTCTAACAAAAAGGTATAGCTATCTTGAGTTGTTGTGGGGGGCTATTGCTAACTAACCACAATCCCTTTGCTGTCGCTTATGGCCTATCTGCCGTAATCTTGAGGAATGTCTAACCCACTAAAGATTGCCTACCTAGGCCCTGCCGGCACCTTCACCGAGATGGCTGCCAAGCAGCTAACCGGAGCTGCCTCCGCAAGCTTTATTGCAGTGGGTAGCGTGCGTGAGGCACTTGATGCTGTGTTATCTGATGCCGCCGACCGCGCAGTTGTTCCAATTGAGAATTCCCTAGAGGGTGGAGTCTCCGCCACCATGGACGCTTTGGCAAGTACCGCTGGTGTGCAGATCTATGGCGAGTACCTAGTTCCAGTTAGCTTCGATTTGATGGCATCCCCGGGCACCACCTTGGATTCCATCGAGGTTGTTTACACCCACCCGGTTGCTTACGCGCAGTCAAGGAAGTGGCTTCAGGAGAGAATTCCAAACCACTCTCACATCCCAACTTCTTCCACAGCGGCGGCAGCTAAGAACACAGTTTCCGGCAGCACCGCGGATGCGGCTATCGCAGCTCCAGGAGCAGCCGGGATGTATGGGCTGGTGACACTAGCTAGCGACATCGGTGAGAACAAGAATGCCCAGACTCGTTTTCTTGAGGTTGGAAAATCTGGCAAGCCAACCGCTCGAACTGGCTTTGACAAAACCAGCGTGATTGTTGAACTTCCAGATGACCGTCCGGGTGGGCTGCTTGAAATGCTGGAGCAGTTTGCCGCGCGAGGCGTGAACCTTTCTCGAATTGAATCTCGCCCAGTTGGCGATCGTTTTGGTCGTTACCGTTTCAACATTGACGCCCAGGGTCACATTGACGACCAAGCAATCTCCGAGGCCCTAATGGGTTTGCACCGTTTTTCACCAAATGTAATTTTCTTGGGCTCTTATCCACGAGCAGACAAGAGCGAATCAGTGCACCAGGGCAATAATGCCAACAATGCTTATAAGTCGGCTCAGGACTGGTTGGACTCACTCAAGGGATAAACCCCAGGCAGTACCGCCTCAAAGTTCACGCCTTGGGCATCTTCAGAAATCGACCAATTCATCGTTAGGTCGCTAAACAGATCCGAACCTAAACCGTTGACTTCTCCTGTCAATGGAGCTCCGTCGTTGCTGGCTTTGAGCCGCAGGTCACCGTCGGTGTTTTTACCAAGGGAAACAAATAACCGCTTTGCTTGGCCGTGACGGTAGGCATTGCCAGCCAGCTCCTTGACGATCTCAGAGACGCAACGTGCTGCGGTCGCATTTTCAATCATCGCTTTGGCGGATTTGTCGATAGCTAATTCGATGCTCAGCACCCCAGCCCAGGTCTCTTGGGTTTCTTTCACCAGCTTCGAGAATGGCTGCTCTACAGACCAGTCTCCCTTAAGAGCAACCACCGCTTTGTCCAGCTCTTTGAGAATTTGCTTCACATCGGCGGGCTTATCTTGACTGGCAAGCTGCAGTCTGGAAGCTGCGACGGTGAGAGCTCCCTGCACTGTGCCATGAACCAGGTATGCCCACTTTTTTTGTGCCAACCAAATCTGCTGCTCAACAATTGTCGTGCTGCGAGCGAGCTCTAAGTTCAAGCCCGAAAGCTCATCCTCAATTTGATCTCGGCTTCGCTCAATTGCGCGCCAGAGAGTAATTGCTACCCCCACGAACATAAACACCCCGATGCCAGAGACACGAACCTGCACGAGGTCCGGATAGCTCTCAATGAAGAAGAAGGTCGTTAGCTGAAGCGGCAAATAGGAGATAAACAAAATTACAATCAGCGCAATCCAGTTCGAAATCCAAGAGCGAAGCTGAACAAAGGAGAGCAGCTTTCGTAACCCCAAGCCGATCGGCAAAATTGTCAAGCTTGCTGCAAAGGCTGCCAGCGTAACCAAAGGGCTAGAGAGAGCGTTGATCGTCACCAAGATGTTGGGCATGGCCAAAAGGTAGGTTGCCACCACCCGGGTGTCCTCAAAAGCGTGAACCGAGTTTGGTCGACCAAACCTCAGTGGCTTGCGGATGGCTTTGAGTTCTTTGGTGACGGTCAAATCATCCAGGCGATCCCTGAGTTTGTGACTCAGTGGCCTCACCTGATTGGTGATCAACTCTCGGATCTCTTCGGCAACCGAGCTAATTTCTTCCTTCAGGTTTGCTTTCGAAAGGTGTTTTTTAATCTTGTCCAATTCACCAAGCAGAGCGCTCTGTGCCATTTTTCGAAGAGCTTTCTCCGTCGCACTGGCCTTTGTGCTGGTTGCCTTTCGGCTCTCTAGCAGGGTGGCATTTGCTTGGGTCAATTTTGACATCGCGTCCAGGTGGCGATTGGTGGAGTGCATCAGCTCCGACATTGCAATCAAGGTGATTAGAGCGATTGTGATGTCCCCAGGTAATCGAAGGACGTACCTCTCCCACGCCTCAAGTGGAGACAGCGTGAAAACGTTCTCCAGAAAGTACCCGCGGCTAGTCCCCATTATTAGTAGCCCCAGCCCAATCCACAACCAACGGGTGTGGGCCGAAGCGGCGTCAACAATCATGATCAGAATCGGGTAGAGCAGCCAGTAACCGACAAATGATGTAGCAATGATTAGCGCCGCATTGGGGTTGGCGACCGCTCTACTACCTAGGTCGTAGGCAAAAATCGAGGAAAGCTGGAAAAAGAAAATCGATCCCCAAATCCAAGGGGACCTAAGCTCTAGCCTGCCCATGTGTTCGGGAAAGTTCCGAATAAATCTCAGAACTGTGAGCCTTGAAGGACTTCTAACTTCTTGGGTGGTCATCTAGAGAAGCCAGTGGCCTTTAGGTATTGAATTGCAGCTTGAACGCGACGTTCAGGTCCACCCTGCTCGGAGATCCCCATTGCTTTAAATGCTCGCACCAAAATCAAGCGAACCGCTCTAATGGTCGTGTTTCTAATCTGTGCGATTTCCTCGTTTGATTTGCCCATGGCCAATAGCTGAACCACCTGCAGTTGAGAGCGACTTAGATTGTGCAGGGTGTTGCCTGATTCCAGGTTCTCTCTAAACTGCTTCCCCGCTCCGCGAGCAACACCAATGATTGCAGCGTTTAGGAAATTGCTATCGCCGAGGTTGGACTTCAAGAGGTAGCCATATCCGGCCGGCAAACTCTTCGCGGACTTGCCAGCCAGTCGTGGCTCGGCAACATTGGTCAGAAACAGAATCGCAAGAGCTGGGCTGGAATGCTTTAGCGATGTTGCTAGATCAAAACCGTCAGGGCCACTACCTAAGTCAACATCCAGAATCGCAAGGTCCGGGTCAAAGCCGCTGCAGGCTTTTTTCGCGCTCGCGGCATCAGTCGCGGTTGTTACCTCATGGCCTTGAGACCTAAGGGTTTCGCCAAGGAGGGTAAGTACCAGTGGCTCGTCATCAACGGCGAGAATTTTCAAACCAATTGCCATGTCATAACAATGCCAGCTAAGTGCAATCCATACGGATAGCCACATTCCTCTAGAGGAACATTAGAGTCGAATTCTCAAAACCTTGTGTTTCAAGCTGAAGTCAACCTCTAGCACTTCGCCAATCACATCGCCATCGAGTTGCAGTGGGCTTAGGTGGTGTGGCTTCACTCGAATCCTCGCACCGCCTAGGTTCTCAATGGTCTTGAGGTTCGCAGTTTGGTCCATCCACTTTCGCCCTAGTGCCAGTGGCCGTACAACTTTGTTCTGCCAGGTCACGCGAGCGACAAAGTCCACCCAGTCCCAGATCTTTCGCGGCCCAATGGCTGCAACATCCAACTTGCCATCATCCAAACGAGCATCCGGCATCATCGAGATCTGCCCGGGTAGCCAACCGGCATTGCCGATCAGAATCGAGTAGCTCTTTAGAGTTCTGGGTGATTGATCATCGACCAGCACCTCAAACTTCTCAAACTTCATCGGAAGCGACCTGAGTCCACCCTCGAGATAGGCAATCCAACCCACTCGTCTTTTGAGTTCCGGCAGGGTGCGCTGCATGATTCTGGCGTCCATGCCAATACCAGCAATGCCAGTGAAGTAGAACTTGGTGAGTTCGCCATGCTGGTTTATCGCTTTGGCAACTCCCAGGTCAATCTCGTAGGTATCACCAACTACCGAACGTTTGATGCACTTCTCCAGGTTGTTTATCGGCAGCTTTAGGTTTCTTGCCAGAATGTTGCCGGTGCCAATTGGGACGAGCCCTAGGGAGACGGGTGCTTCATCTTCGAATACCGCCTGCACGCAGGCTCTGAGCGTGCCGTCTCCGCCGGCAACGATGATGTGGGTGGCGCCCGCTTCGATTGCCTTTTTGGTTGCCTTGAACCCACCGGTTTTATGGTCCGAGGGGAAGTAGCTCAGGTTTACAAAACCTGCTTTTGAGAACGCAGCCTCGATTTTCGCCCTCGTGATTTTCGAGGGGTGAAAGATTACCGCCATGTTCTGCACTCCCCAAGCCTAAGCGTTCTAGAAGGTAGGCTTGAGGTCGTGATTGACATCAATCTTCTAAGAGAGCAGCCAGAGGCCATTAAGGCCTCGCAAGTGGCGCGCGGAGCCGATGTATCGCTGGTCGATCAGGCAGTGAAATTGGACCTCGACAAGCGTTCGGCGCTCGCTGAATTCGAAAGACTTCGTGCTGCGCAAAACCAGCACGGCAAGTTAGTTGCCTCTGCTCCCAAAGAGCAGAAGGCTGCTCTAGTTGCTCAGGGCCAAGAGATGGCTGTTGCCGTTAAGGCAGCAGATGCCGCGGCCAATGCCGCGGATGAGGCACTAACCAAGATTCTTTTCAAGATCGAGAATGTTGTAAACGAAAATGTGCCAGCCGGTGGCGAAGAGAACTTCGTTCTGGTCAAAGAGGTCGGCACCATCCCAACGTTCAGCTTTGAACCAAAAGATCACGCAGAGCTGGGTGAACTGCTAGATGTCATCGACATCGAGCGCGGTGTAAAGATTTCTGGATCCCGCTTCTACTTTTTGAAGGGCTGGGGAGCAAGGCTTGAGCTTGCGATGATGCAGCTTGCAATGGACCAGGCAACCGAGGCTGGCTTTACGGTTTTGATTACCCCGACACTGGTGAAGCCAGAGGTAATGCAGGGAACTGGCTTCCTGGGTGAGCATGCAGATGAGATTTACTACCTACCAGCTGACGATTTGTATTTGACTGGCACCAGCGAAGTTGCCCTTGCCGGTTACCACCGTGATGAGATCCTTGACAGCCTCGAAGAACCTATGCGCTATGCCGGTTGGTCGACTTGTTACCGCAGAGAAGCCGGAGCGGCTGGTAAAGATAACCGCGGTATTTTGCGAGTGCACCAGTTCAACAAGCTGGAGATGTTTAGCTACTGCAAGCCAGAAGAGGCGGAGGCTGAGCACGCTCGCCTACTGCAGTGGCAGGAGCAGATGCTGCAGAAGTGCGAACTTCCTTACCGAGTGATTGATGTTGCAGCCGGTGACCTAGGTTCCTCGGCAGCCAGAAAGTACGACGTTGAGGCTTGGGTTCCAACTCAGGGCACCTACCGAGAGCTGACTTCCACCTCAAACTGCACCACCTTCCAGGCGCGCAGGCTAAACACCCGCTACCGCGATGAGAGCGGCAAGCCAAAGACAGCGGCCACGCTAAACGGAACCCTGGCCACCACCAGATGGCTGGTTGCAATCTTGGAGAACCACCAGCAGGAAGACGGTTCGGTGGTTATTCCAAAGGCACTTCGTCCTTATTTGGGCGGCACCGAGAAGATTGTGCCTAAGCACTAACCCATGGCAGCTTTTGAACCCTGGCTAATTGGAATCGACATCGATGGCACCCTGGTGCACGATGACGGTTTTTTATCAAAGCGTGTAGTTGAGCAGGTTTCACGCGTTCGCGCTCTTGGCCACGAGGTTGTCATTGCAACCGGCAGGGCTGCAGCAAATGCCTATCCGGTTATCAAAGACCTAGGAGTATCGCTAAACCACTCGGTTTGCTCCAACGGAGCGGTCACCATTCGTTTTGAAGATGATCACCCACGTGGCTATGCGATGCACGATGTGAAGACCTTTGACCCATCAGAGGTTTTGACTGAACTAATCGAACATTTGCCAAACGCGCACTTCGCGGTTGAGCACGCCGATGGTAGCTACCGATTCCACAAACCTTTTCCTTCCTACGCGCTTGGCGATGACAATCGCGAAGCCCCGCTATCAGAACTTATGGAGCACCCGGTTTCTCGAGTTGTCGTGCTCTCGCCAGAACACGATGTCGACGAGTTCCTAGGGCTTATGGCCAAGGTCGGGCTGCAGTCGGTCTCGTACGCGATTGGCTATACCGCCTGGTTGGACATCGCACCACAGGGGATCGACAAGGGTCATGCGCTAGAACAATTGCGCCAGCACTATGACATTCCTGGCGAGCGCACCTTGGTGATGGGCGATGGTCGCAATGACATTGAGATGTTCCGCTGGGCAAGATCACTTGGCGGTTACGCCTTTGCGATGGGCCAGGCCCCAGAAGAGGTAAAGCTCGAGGCAACTGCGGTTACCGCAGCGGTGGATCAAGACGGCGTAGCTCAGGTGCTAGAGGCACTTGAGGGTCTCAAATTCTTAGATTAACCACTAAACTTTCCCCCGGAGGCCTGTCCGAGCGGCCGATGGAGCTGGTCTTGAAAACCAGTGGACAGCAATGTCTCGTGGGTTCGAATCCCACGGCCTCCGCCATTTTCCTAGCCCACTATCAGCAATTAATCCCTAGACTTTCCAAGTGACCCAGCCCGAATTCATTTTTCCCGAAGATCAGAGTCGCCCAAGGCGACGCGGTTGGCTCACCAAACTCCTAATTTCCATGGTCGTTGTTGCCGGTTTAGGCGTTGCTGCGGTCGGTGGTGGCTATGTGTATCTAGTTAGCCAGCTAAATGCCTCCGGTATTGATGTGTATTCAACCGACGGTGAAACCTTTGCCCCTCCAACCGCCGAGGAAATCAACGGCCCAATCAATGTTTTGGTAATCGGTTCTGATACTCGAGTGGGTCAGGGTAAGACTTCCTACGGCCCAGCCGGCAATGCACTTGCCGACGTGATTATTCTTTTGCACGTTTCCGCAGATCGCAAAAATGCGGTTGCGCTTTCTTTCCCAAGAGACCTAATTGTCTCGGTCCCAGAGTGCCCAAACCCTGAAGGCGGGGAGAAGTACGCGGCTCGGGACATGGTTCAGATCAATGCCACCATGAACACCGGCGGCCCTGCCTGCACACTGCTCACTGTTCAAAAACTAACCGGCGTCAAGATCCCTTACCTTGCGATGATCGACTTCAAGGGCGTTATCGCGATGAGTGAGGCAGTTGGCGGGGTAACCGTTTGTGTTGCCGAACCCATCAAGGACGACTACACCCAGCTTTACCTAGAAGCCGGTGAGCACACCCTGGTTGGCGAGCAGGCTCTGGCCTTTTTGCGAACTCGTCACGGTGTTGGCGATGGATCTGACCTCTCCCGCATTTCTAACCAGCAGGTTTTCCTTACCTCGCTGGTTAGAAAGCTCAAGGACGAGGGCGCATTCACCAACCCATTCACCATGCTCAAGCTCGGCACCGCAGCGCTTGAGAATATGACGCTTTCGAACAGCCTCACCGAGATTGGTGTGATCTTGGGCATGGCTCGAGAAGTGAATGATGTTGATCTGGACAAGATCACTTTCCTAAAGCTTCCGGTCTACAGCCTCAAGGGAGCGTATTCGGGTCGAGTAGCGGTTATTCAAGACCAGGCACAGTTGCTCTTTGATCGCATTGCCCAGGATGAGCCTTTGGTCCTGGCAGAAGCTAACCCAGGAGCAGGCGCTGTGGTGGCGGAGGAGTCCACGCCACCTAAAGAACCAACTGCTGGAACTAGCGCTACCGCAAGCGAGGAAGCCCTTCCACAGTGGGCGCAGGGCACCAACGCTTCGGTCAAGAGCTGCTCAAACTAGTTTTCCCAAACCCCAATTTCCTAGTAGGCTAATGCGGCTACTTGGAGACGTCGCATAGCCCGGTCGAGTGCGCCTCACTGCTAATGAGGTAGGGGTTTTAAAAGCCCCTCGGAGGTTCAAATCCTCTCGTCTCCGCTCATAAGTCTCTGAAT
>NZ_CBCHRQ010000043.1:0-10655 GCF_965064355.1 Aquiluna sp. | reverse complement strand
TGCGGCAAACCAAGCTCGGCACCAATTGCTCGCACCTCGTCCTTAAACAGTGCGCGCAGTGGCTCGACCAGTTCAAACTGCAGGTCTTCTGGAAGACCTCCAACGTTGTGGTGAGACTTGATACCCGCGGTTGCGCCGCCACCGGATTCAACAACATCTGGGTACAAGGTTCCCTGGACCAAGAACTTGATCGGGCGAGAATCAGCGGCCGCTTCGGCGATTAGTTTGCGCTCTGCTTCTTCGAAGGTGCGAATGAATTCGCGACCAATAATCTTGCGCTTGGTTTCTGGGTCGGAAACGCCTGCGAGCGCCGATAGAAACTTCTCCTCGGCATCGACCGTGATCAAACGAATGCCGGTAGCTGCCACATAGTCGCGCTCTACCTGCTCACGCTCACCCTTGCGCAAAAGACCGTGGTCAACAAACACCGCGGTGAGCTGATCGCCAACCGCCTTGTGAACCAACGCTGCGGCAACCGCGGAGTCAACTCCACCGGAGAGCCCACAAATAACTCTGGCGTCACCAACCTGAGCGCGAATCTTTTCGACCTGCTCCGCAATCACATTGCCGGAATTCCAAGTCGGCTCAATGCCGGCCCCCTGATAGAGGAAGTTGGTAAGGACGTTCTGACCCTGCTCGGAGTGCTTGACCTCTGGGTGCCACTGCACACCAAAGATGCGCTGCTCTCTAGATTCAAATGCTGCAACCGGAGTGGTATCGGTGGATGCCAAAACCTCAAAGCCATCCGGTGCAACCATTACCTGGTCACCGTGACTCATCCAACAGATTTGCTGCACTGGTTGGTTGCCCAGCAAAACACCTGAGGAATTTAGGTTCAACTGTGTTGCGCCATATTCGCGTTTGCCGGTCTTATCTACCCGACCACCAAGTGCCTGAGCCAAAACCTGAAAGCCATAGCAAATGCCGAGTACTGGAATGCCGAGCTTGAGAATCTCAGGATCTAGCTGAGGGGAGTTCTCTTCGTAGACGCTCGATGGACCGCCGGAGAGAATGATCGCGGCCGGATTCTTTGCTGCCACCTCACTCGCGGTGATGTTGTGGTGGACGATCTCGGAGTAGACATTGGCTTCGCGAACTCGTCTTGCAATCAACTGTGCGTACTGAGCACCGAAATCAACAACTAGAACTGGCTTCATTTCTGACCTTCAATTTCGCTGAGTTGTTTGCGCGCCAACTTGGCGTAGTAGGACTCGGTGAAAAAGCTCAGCAGTGGCACAACGCCACCGGCGGCAATGATCAAGAACCTCAAGAACGACCAGCGCATCAAAGTCCACAGTCTGAAATCGGCAAATAGATATAGAACGTAGAGCCAGCCGTGAACAATGAGGATTGCAACCGTTAGGTTCACACCGACATCTGGAAGGCCTTCACCCTCAATGCCGTACTGCTCGAAGGTGATAAATCCGTTGGGGCCGAACAGCCATAGGTCGAAACCTAGAAATGGTAGGCGACGGATCCCCCAGGTGATCATCAAGAGCAACAGAAAGGTTCCAGTGATGTAGCTGGATGCAGTAAATAGCTTGAGAACCTTTTTTACTTGCTCAATTTGGGAAGCGGCAGGGCCTGTCATAAAAGAAGTTTACTTTAGGCAAGCTTGGCTAGTGCATCCAGAACAACCGACTTGCACTGATCTGCAGTCGTTGCAGCAAGGGCGAGGTTGGCAACCTCCTGAGCTTGCTCCAGAGTCACAGCGGAAAGCGCTGATCTAACTGCACCAACCTGACTTCTTGAAGCCGATACCGACTTGAAGCCCAAACCAGCCAACACAACCGCGAACGCTGGGTCAGATGCCGATTCACCACAAACGCCGGAAGAGATTCCAGCCTTCTCTGACTCACTCGCGATGAGCTTCAGCATGCGAACCAATGCCGGTTGCCAAGGGTTTAGTAATGCTCCAAGACCAGCATTCATGCGGTCGGCGGCAAACAGATACTGGGATAGGTCATTGGTGCCAACCGAGATGAAATCAAGTTTGCCGGCTAGATCCGAGAGTGCCATTGCGATAGCTGGGGTCTCAACCATGATGCCGACCTTGTAGTCACCGGCGCTTCTTGCTAGCTGAGCAAACTCAATGGCTTCGCTTGCGGTGGCGATCATTGGAGCCATAACCCAAACCTCACGACCGGTTTCTTTGCGAGCAACTTCAAGCGACTCAAGCTGATCGATTAGGAACTGGCGGTGATCTTGAATTAGGCGGAAGCCACGAATGCCAAGCGCTGGGTTTTCTTCGTGAGGCATATCCAAAAATGGCACTGGCTTATCGCTACCGGCATCGATGGTGCGGACCACAATCGGCCCCTCAGGCGCGGCCTTGAGAATCTCGGCATATGACTTGGCCTGCTTTTGAGCAGAAGGCATCGTCGATTCAGATAGGTAAAGCAGTTCGGTGCGGAATAGGCCTACGCCGTTGGCAGCGGTGGTTGCTGCCTGGATCGAGTCTTCCAGCGAGCCGATATTTGCGCGCACTGGAATGATCGGGTCCAAGCTTTTTGCGACAAAGCTAATCGCCTTGGTTGCCATCGAGGCATCGCCACCGACCACAACTCGGTCGCCAACCGGATCAACCAGAACCTGCATGCCGTCTAACAGCTCAACCGCCTGAGCGCAGGAAACCAATGCAGGGATTGACTTCGAGCGACAGATGATCGCGGTGTGAGATGTTGGCCCACCTTTGATGGTTACAACTCCGACAACCGCGTCCGTGAACTGCGCGGTATCAGCCGGGGAAAAGTCATCGCCGACAATTACGTAAGCGCCGGTCGTAGGAAGATCTAGACCCATGTGAATGCCCGCGATGTGAGCGGCAACTCGTCTTGCTAGATCCTTTAGGTCCACCAAGCGCTCCTCGAAGGCCGCATCGCCGGCAAAAATTGCGTCCAGTGAATCAACCGCGACAGTAAAAGCGGTGGCAGCATTCCAGCCGGACTCGATCTCGGCAATTGCTGTTTCAAATAAATCTTCATCTTCTAAAAGCATCTTTAGTGCTTCGAATATCTCAGCGCTGGTGCCTCCGGCTTTTACAGATAGCTCGTCTAGGTATCCGGCAACGTGGTGGATTGCTCCCCTGAGGGTTTCCTTTTCAACACCCGCATCGCCACCGTGCTTTGCAGGTCCTGGAAGTGTTGCCTGGGGCTTTACGCGAAAGACTTCGCCGCGAACGGCATTTAGTCCGACACCTAGGCCAGTGAGGATTGTGCCGGAAGAAACTGTCACCACTAGCCCTTCAAAAAGTTTTGAATCTGGGTAAACAGACTGTCTGCGACTGCCTGGTCGTTCGTGTCAACCTCGACAACCAACTGCTCGCCGGTTTTGGCCTTAAGCGCCATCATGCGAAGCGGTGAGTTAGCTAGTACTAGCTCCTCGCCTGCCTTTCCCATTCGAACGGTAAGTCCAGACTCCTTGACGAGTTTCACAATCTGACCTGCTGGTCTTGCGTGTAAACCGATTGGATCTTCAATGGTTACGGTCGTGGTGATCATCGATGCGACTTACCTCCTAAGTATCGGTCGAGAATAACAAGAATTTCCAAGTTATTTCGGGTCTTGCAAACCTTGGTCACTGGATTCCCTGGCACGCTGGTCCATCACCAAACGCCACCAGAGGTAAAAAGCAGCCAGTGCAAAGAATGCCCACTCAACTGCGTAAAACGCAGTGAGCCAGTTAATCTCGACTTCCTGCTGCCTGATGCCAATTGAGATTGGTTCAAGATCGTGTTCGATTCCAGACTGCAAAATCAAATAGGCAGGGTAAGAAGCAATTGGATTTTGCGAATAAACATTGACTAACTGGCCGAGTGCTACCGAATCAAAATCCGCATCGCTTGAGCGCTTTACGGGCTCGCTTGGTTCGACATATCCAACAGCCGAAATCTCGATGTTTTCAAGCTTCTGTTGCGCAGCTTTCACCGCATCCAAATCTTCCGAGAAGCCAATAGCCAGGGTTAGTGATGCGTCACCAACTAAAGAGTTAGTGATCAGCCAGTAGCCGGTTCTGGTCGAACCATCCGACTCAAGCTGCAAACGGCCTCCGATGATGTGGGAGTTCTGCGAATCGATTGTGGCGGTGAAGGTGCCAAGCCGGTCATAGACCGGTTTATCTATGGGCGTATTTGGTGCGATCAACTCTGCCAACGGACGAGGGGCTGCCTCCTCTACGCTCACACCGACTGTATTAAAGGTGCGAGAGAGTTGCCACTGCATTGCAAAAGCGAATGCTGCTGCGGTGAGCATTGCGATTAGTAATCCCGCGATCCACTTGGGTCTGCGGGCAACCTCCCAAAAACTGGGCTGTCTCATTTACTGGTACTGGTTGACTACGACGTCCACGCGCTGGAATTCCTTCACATCGGAATATCCAGTGCTTGCCATCGAGCGGCGAAGTGCTCCAATTAGGTTGCTGGTGCCATCGGCGTTATCCGCAGGTCCAAGCAAGATATTTTCCATTGGAGCGTGTGAGCCAACCCATACTCGGTTGCCTCTCGGAAGCTTCTCGCTAACTGCTTCTTGACCCCAGTGCCAACCGTGGCCAGGTGCCTCGGCAGCTCTTGCCAAAACGGTTCCAAGCATCACGGCATCCGCGCCACAGGCAATTGCCTTGACGATATCTCCGGAGGTACCAAGACCGCCATCGGCGATGACGTGAACGTAGCGACCACCGGATTCATCCATGTAGTCACGACGTGCTGCCGCAACATCAGCAACCGCGGTTGCCATTGGAGCGTGAATACCCAAAATCTTGCGGGTGGAGGAAGCGGCACCGCCACCAAATCCAACTAGCACACCGGCAGCACCGGTGCGCATTAGGTGCAGCGCAGCCTTGTAGCTAGCAGCGCCACCAACCATGACAGGGACATCTAGCTTGTAGATGAACTCTTTGAGGTTCAGTGGCTCCTGAGTTTTTGAAACGTGTTCTGCAGAAACAGTGTTTCCGCGAATCACAAACATCTCGACACCGGCCTTGAGGACAACGCTCGAGAACTCCTGAGTGCGCTGCGGAGATAGCGCTCCGGCAACAGTGACGCCGGCCGCGCGAATCTCTGCCAAGCGTGCGGTAATTAGTTCAGGCTGAATTGGCTGGGCATAGATGCGCTGCAGCACTGCGGTGGCATCTTCGTCTTTCGCATTTGCGATTTCCTCAAGCTGCTGAGTTGGGTCTTCGTAGCGAGTCCAAAGTCCCTCGAGGTCCAAGACACCTAGACCTCCTAGCTTGCCAAGGGCAATCGCGGTGGCTGGGCTCATGGCGGAGTCCATAGGTGCTGCAACTACCGGAAGGTCGAACTTGTATGCGTCGATCGCCCAGGTGGTGGAAACATCTTCTGGGTCGCGAGTTCGTCTGGTTGGAACTACTGCGATGTCATCAAAAGCAAATGCTCTGCGGCCATCCTTGCCGCGACCAATTTCAACCTGATTCATCTGGGCCTCCTAGCGAGTGCCGTAGTTAGGGGCTTCGATGGTCATCTGAACATCGTGCGGGTGCGATTCACGCAATCCCGCAGCCGTGATTCGAACAAACTTGCCGCGCTGTTGCAATTCTGGAATGGTTCCGGCACCCACATAACCCATGGATGCGCGTAAGCCACCCACCAGCTGGTGAACAACCGATGCAACCGAACCGCGGTATGGCACTCGACCTTCGATTCCCTCTGGAACCAGCTTGTCCTCGCGAAGCACATCGTCCTGGAAGTAGCGGTCCTTGGAGTAAGACTGTGCCAATCCGCGGGACTGCATTGCACCGAGTGATCCCATGCCGCGATAGGTCTTGTACTGCTTGCCTCCCACGAAAGTGATGTCTCCAGGTGCCTCATCAGTACCAGCTAGTAGCGATCCGATCATTACGGAATTCGCTCCAGCAACCAATGCCTTTGGAATATCTCCCGAGTACTGCAATCCACCGTCGGCGATAACAGGAATGCCGGCTGGCTTAGCCGCAAGCGATGCTAGATAAACCGCAGTCACCTGCGGAACACCAACTCCAGCCACAACTCGAGTGGTGCAAATTGAACCTGGACCAACACCAACCTTGACGCCGTCGGCGCCTGCGTCGACCAGCGCCTGAGCACCCTCACGGGTGGCAACGTTGCCGCCGACGATGTCGGTGAACTTCGCAACCGGCTCGCTCTTTAGCTTGCGAATCATGTCCAAAACGGCACTGTTGTGTCCGTGAGCGGTGTCCACGATCAACATGTCCACACCGGTTTCAACCAGGGCCATTGCGCGCTCCCAGGCATCTGGACCAACGCCAATTGCTGCACCGACCAAAAGGCGACCAGCACCATCCTTGGATGCGTTTGGATACTTCTCGCTCTTGTCAAAGTCTTTGACGGTGATTAACCCGCGGAGCTTTAGGTCATCGTCAATCAGCGGCAGTTTCTCAATGCGGTGCTGGGCCAGCATTGCCATTGCCTCGTCAGGGTTGATTCCAACCTTGCCAACAATTAGCGGCATTGGGGTCATGACGTCTTTTACCAAAGTGGTGGTGCGCTGCACCTCAAGCACAAATCGCATATCTCTGTTGGTCACAATTCCAACCAACTTGCCATCTTCGTCAATTACCGGAAGGCCGGATACCCGGTATTTACCGCAGAGGTCATCGACTTCCTGGATGGTGGCATAGGCGGTAGTGGTGACCGGGTGAGAGACCATTCCGGCTTCACTTCTTTTCACCAGGTCAACCTGAGTGACCTGATCGTCAATCGAGAGGTTGCGGTGCAGGATGCCCAAGCCGCCCTGTCTCGCCATTGAGATTGCCATCCTGGCCTCGGTTACGGTGTCCATGGCTGAGGAGATAAGCGGGACGTTGATTGAGATGTTTCTAGAAACCTGAGTCTGGGTACTAACCCCAGATGGCATCACATCGGATTGCCCAGGAAGCAGCAGGACGTCGTCATAGGTGAGTCCGACTAGGGAAAATGGGTCTGGAAGCTCCAATTGGCAATCCTCTACTTGTGGTGGATTCGTTTCCTAATTCTAGCCAAGCAATCGCTCCTATTAATAGGGCGCATTTTCTCAGGTATTGAAATCTTTTCGAAACCAAAGATTTATGGCCTGAGGGGAATGCCGCTAGGTTTACTTTGCTAATGTTTTTGAGAGTCCCCAACGGGGCTCTAGAGCAAAGTAGCTCATTACGATTTGGAGGACAGGTGCAATTCCTCTCTGCCAGCAATCCCAAGCGATTGCTCTCATCCCTACTACTACTTCTTATCGCTACGGTTCTGGGTTTTGGCCTAGGTGCAACCCCTGCGAGCGCCGACAGTGTTGGTGAAGATCTAGAGCGCGGTATTACCGGAAACGTAAAGCTGGAGGGTGAACCACTGGGCGGCGTCCGCATGATTGTTGACGGTGGTGGCTACACCGCCGAAACCGTAACCGGAGCAGACGGTAAGTGGTACATCGGCGTTCCAGGTGTCGAAGGCGATGGATATAAGGTCACCCTGGACCAGGAAACTCTGCCTGAGGGCATCGCAGTTACCGGTGAGGGCGGAGCAACCAAGGATGTTGTTCTAGGGAAGACCAGCCCACTGGTTGCCAACTTCTTTATCGGTGAGGGAACCCGCGTCACCGTCTCTATGTTTGACCAGGTCGTTGCTCGTTTGATTTACGGCTTGAACTTCGGTCTAATGCTTGGTCTAGCCGCAGTTGGACTGTCGCTGGTGTTCGGAACCACCGGTCTTTCAAACTTTGCCCACTCCGAAATGGTTACCTTCGGAGCTGTTGCAGCTTTGGTTTTGGGCGCTGGACTGCAGCTTCCAATGTGGCTGGCAATCCCAGCAGCAGTATTGCTCTCCGGAGGTATGGGTTGGGCACTTGATGCCGGGCTCTGGAAACCTTTGAGAAAGCGTGGACTTGCGCTGGTTCAGCTGATGATTGTGTCCATTGGTCTGTCGCTAACGGCTCGCTACCTGTTCCAGTACTTCGTGGGTGGTGGCACGGAGCAGCTTCCTGGTGCCGACTCCACCATGGTGCCGCTATTTGGTTCGGTTGCACTTTCGATGACCGACTTGGTTTCCATGGCTATCTCGATCGTTGTGATCATGGGATTTGCTTGGTGGCTACTTAGGACCAAAACCGGTAAGGCGACCCGCGCTATCTCTGACAACCCAGACCTAGCAGCAGCCTCCGGTATTGACGTCGACAAGGTGATCCGCACCGTTTGGATCATCTCGGGCGCACTCGCAGGTCTTGCCGGTGTGCTTTGGGCTTACTTCCGCCCGGGCATCAAGTGGGACATGGGTGCCCAGATTTTGCTATTGATTTTCGCTGCCGTCACCCTGGGTGGATTGGGTACCGCATTCGGAGCTCTAATCGGTTCGCTCGTGGTTGGTGTGTTGGTTGAGACCAGCTCACTATTTATCCCAGCCGACCTCAAGTACGTCGGTGCACTGGTTGTTCTTATCGGAATCTTGCTGTTCAGACCTCAAGGTCTGCTCGGTAAAAAACAGAGGATAGGTTAGGAGGTCGACCATGGACTGGGGATCAATTCTCAATAACACCCTGGCGGGACTGTTGACGCCAACAATCTTGGCGTTTGCACTGGCAACCTTGGGTCTGGCTATGCACTTCGGTTTTGCCGGATTGTTGAACTTTGGTATCGCAGGCTTTATGGCCGTTGGTGCTTACGGATACGCGATCAGCGTTCTGACCTTTGGGCTCCCTTGGTGGGCTGGCATGCTCATGGGTGTCGCCGCTTCGGTGGTTTTCGCGCTCATCATGGGTATTCCAACCCTGCGACTTCGCGGTGACTACCTAGCAATCGTGACCATTGCGGCAGCTGAAATTTTGCGTCTTTTGTTCCTAACCACAGCCTTTGAGCCTGTCACCGGTAGTGCCGACGGCCTATTTGGTTACAACAACTCCGGTGGCTTTGCTGAGGCAAACCCATTCCCTGTTGGTGACTACGGCTGGGGTCCATGGACCTACAACGAGCAGACCTTGTGGATGCTGGTATTTGGTCTAATCGTGCTCGCGGTTGCAACCCTGTTGCTCTGGGCTCTAATGCGCTCCCCTTGGGGTCGCGTTGTAAAGGGTATTCGCGAAGACGAAGATGCAGTTCGCGCACTTGGTAAGAACGTCTTTGCATACAAGATGCAAGCTCTAATCATCGGTGGCATCTTCGGTGCCCTCGGTGGCATCGTGCTTGCAACCAGCACCAACGTTTCCCCTGGTGTCTATGTGACCTCGCTCACCTTCTTCCTCTGGACTGCACTGCTTCTTGGAGGCGCTGCAACAATCTTTGGTCCGGTGCTTGGCTCGATCATCTTCTGGGTGCTGCAGGCCTTCCTGACCAACATCTTGCCGGCGTTGGCAGAGTCTGGCATCTTGCCGGTATCTGGCATCCAGGCCGCCACCTTGCGCTATGTGCTAGTGGGTATCGGTTTGATGCTTATTGTGATCTACCGTCCGCAGGGTATTTTTGGAGACAAGAGGGAGATGACCTTTGTCAAGTAATTCAGAGAACCAGAAGTCAACCGGACTACACATCGGAGTTGCTGCTCCGGGAGTGAAGAAGGTTGACCCGATCTTGGTCATCGACCATGTCAAAAAGAGCTTTGGCGGTCTAACGGCGGTGGATGTCGATCACCTAGAGATTCCTCGCGGTGTGATTACTGCTCTCATCGGTCCCAACGGTGCCGGTAAGACCACGCTGTTCAACCTACTAACCGGGTTCGACAGCCCTGACACCGGTGCCTGGTCTTTCCAGGGCAATCAGCTTGCTGGTGTGTCATCGTTCAAGGTCGCCAAAATGGGTCAGGTTCGCACCTTCCAGCTCACCAAGGCGCTAAGTCTTTTGACTGTGCTTGAAAACATGAAGCTCGGAGCTAAGAACCAAACTGGCGAAAAGCTATTGAACTCACTATTCCCTTTCCTATGGCGCAAGCAGGACAACGAGCTTGAGGTAAAGGCGATGGAGCTTCTCAAGAAGTTCAAGCTTGATGCCAAGAAGGATGACTTCGCAGCGTCGCTATCGGGTGGTCAGCGCAAGCTTCTAGAAATGGCTCGTGCCCTTATGACCGACCCAGTGCTAGTTATGTTGGATGAGCCAATGGCTGGTGTAAACCCAGCGTTGACCCAGTCGCTACTTGAGCACGTGCTAAACCTCAAAAAGGAGGGCATGACCGTGCTGTTTGTTGAGCACGACATGCACATGGTTCGTCACATCGCCGACTGGGTGGTCGTAATGGCCGAAGGTAAGGTCGTGGCAGAAGGTGCCCCGGACACCGTTATGAAGGAACAGGCAGTTATCGATGCCTACCTAGGTGCCCACCAGGACACTGACCTAGGTGTTATCACCGGTCGAATCAATGTCATCAGCGAGGAAGGTAAGTAAATGACTCGCGTTGTAGAAGTCAAAGATCTAGTAGCCGGCTACCTGCCGGGCGTGAACATCCTCAACAGCACCAACCTCTATGCCGACAAGGGTGAGCTAATTGGAATCATCGGTCCCAACGGTGCCGGTAAGTCCACCTTGCTAAAAGCAATCTTTGGTCTGGTAAAGGTCCGCGAAGGTTCCATCACCCTAAACGGTGAGAACATCACCGGGCTGAAGCCAAACCAGTTGGTATCAAAGGGTGTTGGTTTTATCCCACAGTCCAACAACGTCTTTCCATCGCTAACCATCGAAGAGAACCTGCAGATGGG
>NZ_CBCHRQ010000042.1:0-10950 GCF_965064355.1 Aquiluna sp. | reverse complement strand
TCGATGATCAAAGAGGGCTTGGCCAAACCTTGGTATTTAGATAAACATCGCAACGTAGAAGCTAGTTCCAATCAAAAACGTGTCGAAGACGCCCTTCGAGAAGGTGCCAGGGATCAAGCATCGATCGCTAGCGAATCTGGCCTGGGCATTCAAGAGGTTAGACGCGAGCTGTTTCGATTGAAGTTAGAGGGCTTGGACCTGCACCAAAATGACCGAGTTAGCGCCTAATCTGGCTAGGTGCAGCGGTTTGATTTAGAGCGAGAAGCCTTTCTAAAGGCTTTAGTTGCGCGCGGAAACTCTCCTCACACTCAAAAGGCATACGGTGGCGATATCGCCGAATTTCTAACTTTTCTGGAGGACAGTAAATCAAGTCTCGACCTCAACGCGCTTCGGCAATGGCTCTGGGTGCTGACCGACGCCGGTGCCACCAAATCCACCATCGCGAGAAAGTCATCCTCGGTTAGGGCTTTCACCGCGTGGCTTTTGGAGCGCGAGGTTATAGCTGTTGATCCGGGCTTGAGGCTCAGGTCACCCAAGTTGGAACGTAACCTGCCGAAGGTTGCCACCGAAGACTCGATTTCCAAGGTCCTAGAGCGCCTTAGAAATATGGCTACCACCGATAAGCCCGCAGCACTGAGTGATTGGTGCGCCTTTGAGCTGCTCTACGCCACCGGCATGCGTGTAAGTGAGCTAGCGGGTCTGGATGTCGATGACTTTGATTTCTCGAGGCAACTTGTGCGGGTAACTGGCAAAGGCAATAAGCAGCGCATGCTGCCCTATGGAGACATGGCAGCTGAAGCCCTAGCTCGCTGGATTCGCGCCGGCAGGAATGCACACGCCCTGCCAGAGTCGCCTAATGCGCTTTTACTGACATCTCGAGGCAAGAGAATTGGAGTTAGGCAGATCTACGCTCTGGTTGCGAAACAACTGGAGGACACTCCCGCTGGAGCCACGGGCCCGCACACCCTTCGGCACTCCGCAGCAACTCACCTGCTAGATCATGGAGCAGACTTGAGGGCGGTGCAAGAGATCCTGGGGCACGCATCTTTGGGTACTACTCAGATCTACACTCACGTGTCGGTAGAACGTCTCAAGAAGTCATTTGAGCAAGCTCACCCCAGGGCCTAGCCCTCAAGCACGCTCGGTTCGAGATTTCCCAAAAGGTAATCGGGCGAGATGTACCCATAATCGCTTCTTGCTGAGAAATGCACACAGCTGTTGCAGTGGTACTCGTAATTCTTGCTCGGCTGGCAATGCCATGCAATAACCTCGCCCTGTTTGACGCGATCGCCCAAATTTAGGTTGGTGCAAGCCGGT
The DNA here is from genome assembly GCF_965064355.1 of Aquiluna sp. Classification (NCBI taxonomy): domain Bacteria; kingdom Bacillati; phylum Actinomycetota; class Actinomycetes; order Micrococcales; family Microbacteriaceae; genus Aquiluna; species Aquiluna sp. The sequence continues at coordinate 9,633 of NZ_CBCHRQ010000042.1, read as the reverse complement.
TCAAAGCTTGCGAGATAGCCGTCGGTTGTGCGAATTGTGACGACCTCGCGATCGACTACGAGACCTTTGAAATAGAGCGATCCAGCGGTGGGTGCCGTGATTTCGGAAGCTATTTCCAGCTCGAAGTCAACACCTCGATGCCCAGCGCCATATTCAGTTTTTGGCGCTTCATACTCTGCTTGCCAGACCGAGTCATTTCTGTTTGCAGGTTCGCCCCAAACGCCAATTCCACCAAGGCTCACTAGAGCTAGAAAGATTCCTAAAGATCGACTCACGAATTCATTGTGGACAAGCGCTGTTTTCCCTTCACCTGGGCCCAAAAAGGAGTGGATAACCAAGTGATTTGCTGGTATGGTTGTCCACGGTCTGAAGCAATTTAGATCGAATTCGCGTGTTCCAACAAATCCCGTCACCTCGGTCCAAGTTTCGGCTTGGTCGTGTCGGAAGGAATGCCAGGGATTTGACCAAAGGGTCAAGTCATGAAACTGAGGGACACATTTGTGTGTCCAAAAGGAGTGCCTAATGGCAACTATCAACATGCGTCAACTTCTTGACGCGGGTGTCCACTTCGGTCACCAGACCCGCCGCTGGAACCCAAAGATGAAGCGATTCATTCTTACCGAGCGTTCCGGCATCTACATCATCGACCTACAGCAGTCGGTGGACCACATTGACAAGGCATACCACTTCGTTCGCGACATCGTCGCAAACGGTGGATCCATCATGTTTGTTGGCACCAAGAAGCAGGCTCAGGGCGTTGTCGCCGATGAGGCTAAGCGCGTTGGTCAGCCATTCATCAACGAGCGCTGGTTGGGTGGTCTGTTGACCAACTTCGGCACCGTAAACAAGCGTATTCAGCGCCTCAAGGAGCTGGAGACCATGGACTTCACTAACGCCGCCAAGGCTGGCATCACCAAGAAGGAGCTTTTGATCCTTCGCCGTGAGAAGGACAAGTTGGAGAAGGTCTTGGGCGGTATCCGCACCATGACTAAGACCCCAAGCGCACTTTGGGTTGTTGACACCAACAAGGAGCACCTAGCCATCACTGAGGCTAAGAAGCTTGGAATTCCAGTTATCGCAATCTTGGACACCAACTGTGACCCAGACGACGTAACCATCGGTATCCCTGGAAACGATGACGCCATTCGTTCAATTGAACTTCTCACTCGCGTAATCGCAGATGCAGCTGCCGATGGCATGATTGCACGTCACAACAAGGGCGGCGAAGAGGCAGAGCCACTAGCTGAGTGGGAGCGCGAGCTTCTTGAGGCTGGCGAGGCAAAGGCCGCAGAGGTTGTGGCTGAGGCTGCACCAGCAGCGGACGAGACTCCAGTTGTTGAAGAAACCCCAGTTGTTGAAGAGACTCCAGCAGAGAAGGATGCATAAGCATGGCTAACTACACCGCCGCAGACGTAAAGGCACTTCGCGAGAAGTCCGGCGCAGGCATGATGGACTGCAAGTCCGCATTGGATGAGGCTGATGGCGACATCGAAAAGGCATTTGAGCTACTAAGACTCAAGGGTCTAAAGGGTGTTTCCAAGCGCGAGGGTCGCACCACCAGCAACGGTCTAATCGTTGCTCGTGTTGCAAATGGCACCGGAACCTTGATCGAGCTTGCTTGCGAGACCGACTTCGTTGCAAAGGCTGACAACTTCATCGCTCTGGCTGACGCCGTTGCAGATGCAATTGTTGCCGCTGGCGCCACCGATGTTGAGTCTGCACTTGCAGCCAAGCACGGCAACGCAACCGTTGCAGATGCAATCACCGACCAGGCAGCGATCTTGGGCGAGAAGGTTGAACTTCGCAAGGTTGCTACCGTTTCAGCGTCTGGCGTTGACGCTTACCTTCACCGCACCAGCCGCGACCTACCTCCACAGGTTGGCGTGCTTGTTGCTTTCGAGGGTGCTGACGCAGAGACCGCTCACGACGTTGCAGTTCACATTGCAGCATTCAGCCCAAGCTACCTAACCCGCGACGAGATCCCAGCCGCGATCGTTGCAAAGGAGCGTGAGATTGCTGAGGCAACCGCACGCGACGAGGGTAAGCCTGAGGCTGCACTGCCAAAGATCGTTGAAGGCCGCGTAACCGGCTTCTTCAAGGAGACTTGCTTGCTAGATCAGGACTTCGCAAAGGACTCAAAGCAGTCCGTTGGCAAGGTCTTGGAGAATGCAGGACTAAAGGTCACCAGCTTCCTACGCTTCCGCGTCGGCGTCTAACCAAAAACCTTTTAGAGGGCTCGGTCGAAAGACCGGGCCCTCTATCTTTTTGGGCTCTAGTATTGACTCGATGCGGAGTCGATTCGCAGGTGCAAAAAAGGTGGAACACATGGGTGAAAAGCGCAGGGTATTGCTAAAGCTTTCAGGTGAAGCCTTCGGTGCCGGATCCTTAGGTGTAAATCCAGACGTGGTGTCCGATATTGCGAAAGACATTGCCAAGGCAGCCGAAAAAGTAGAGATTGCCATCGTCGTCGGTGGTGGAAACTTTTTCCGCGGGGCAGAGCTTTCTAGTCGCGGCATGGACCGTGGTCGCGCTGACTACATGGGCATGTTGGGCACCGTTATGAACGCGTTGGCGCTACAGGACTTTATCGAGCAGGCTGGCGCTGACGTGCGAGTTCAGACCGCAATAACCATGGCTCAGGTTGCGGAGCCATACTTGCCACTTCGTGCCATCCGTCACCTTGAAAAGGGCCGCATCGTGATCTTTGGTGCCGGAGCTGGATTGCCATATTTCTCAACCGACACCGTTGCAGCGCAGCGAGCCTTGGAAATTGGTGCTGATGAAGTATTGGTTGCCAAAAATGGTGTTGATGGTGTCTACACCGCGGATCCGCGCAAGGACCCGGACGCCAAGATGTTGACCGAGATCAGCTACCAGGATGCTTTGGTGAAGGGCCTCAAGGTTGTAGACGCGACTGCGTTCTCACTCTGCATGGACAACAAGATGCCAATGCGCGTATTCAGCATGGAGAAGATTTCCGAGGCCCTTTTGGGTGAGCCGGTTGGCACCTCGGTAAGAGCTTAAGTTCAGACAAGAGAAGGTACTAAATGATTAGCGAGATCATGGCCGAGGCCAAAGACAAGATGGCCAAGGCCGTTGAGGCCACCAAGGATGACTTCGCATCCGTGCGCACCGGCCGCGCCAACCCCGCAATGTTCCAGAAGATCATGGTCGACTACTACGGCACCATGACTCCCTTGGGTCAGCTCGGCGGTATCCAGAACCCAGAGGCACGCTCGATCATCATCAACCCTTATGACAAGAGTGCCCTGCAGGCTATTGAGAAGGCGCTAATGGCGATGCCAAACCTTGGCGCTCAGCCAAACAACGACGGCTCAATTATTCGCATCAACCTTCCAGAGCTCACCGAAGAGCGTCGCAAGGAATACGTAAAGCTAACCCGCGACAAGGCTGAGCACGGCCGCGTTTCGGTTCGTAACATCCGCCGCGGTGCCAAGGAAGATCTTGAGGCGCTCAAGAAGGACGGTGGCGCTGGCGAGGACGATATCGAGCGCGCCGAGAAAGAACTCGAGTCAATCACTAAGGCCCACACCGACAGGATCGACGAAGCCCTAAAGAACAAAGAAGCCGAGCTTCTCGAGGTTTAGTTGGAAACCGCAAAGTCCAAGACCTTAGGGCCAAGACTGGCCGTGGGATTTGGGCTAGGCGGAGTTTTTCTACTTTCTTTACTCAACCCACTATTTTTTGTTGGTTTGCTTTCGGTTTCCACCGCCGTTGCCGGCTATGAACTCGCAAGCGTTCTAAAGCGCGGTGGCTGGCATGTTCCAAAGTACTTAGTTGGGTTAGCCGGGTTGCTACTTCCTTGGATTGCTTATTTCTTTGGCCCAATTGCGCAGTGGTTGACGGTGCTAATTTTCAGCGCGGCGATGGTGCTTTGGCGCGCTATGTACCTCGCTATAAACAAAGAGCGCCAAACTCTCCGGCAGACCCTGAGAGATTTCGGTGCCAGCAACTGGGCACTGTTCTATGTCCCACTGCTACTTAGCTTCGGTGGCCTATTGATCGACCGACCAAATGGCACGGCGTGGATCTTTGGACTGGTGATCACGGTTGCTTCCATCGACACCTTTGGATATCTGATTGGCCGATTCTTTGGAAAAACCAAGCTCTCGCCAAGGATTAGCCCTAAAAAAACTTGGGAGGGCTTATTTGCCTCAATCCTCGGTGGGCTATTTGGCGGAATAATTACCGCTTTGGTAACCGGAGCGTCACTTTGGTTTGGTCTACTTTTCGGAGCCGCACTGCTGGTCAGTTCGGTTATGGGAGATCTATCCGAATCTCTTATTAAGCGAGATCTCGAGGTCAAAGACATGGGTAATGTTTTGCCGGGTCACGGTGGCATGATGGACCGAGTAGATTCCCTTTTGCCATCAACTTTCGTGGCTTACCTTTTGGCTCACGTAGTCTTTTAGCTTATGAACTTCCCGCTGGCTAGTGCAAAACTGCAGGGGTATAACCCCAAGCAAGTTGACGCACTCATGGCCAGGGTCCATTCTCAAAATGAAAACCCAGATCGCGAGATTATTAGCGCTGCTGTCGTCGCGGTTGCTCGATTCGATTTGGTGCTTGCCGGATACAAGATCCCAGCCGTTGACGAGGCAATAGCCAAGGCGTCGGACGCTTTAGAAGTTCGCGAGCTAGAGCGAGAATTGCGCCGATTTGGCAAGGCAAAGGCATCCTCGGATTTGGCAGCACTACTTCGTGCTTTGAAGCAGGTCCTCGAGACTGAGCCCAAGGAAAGGTTTGAAAAGGCAGCCAAGGGATATAGCCCAAGAATGGTAAATGCGCTTATCAAACGAATTGAAATCAAGCGCAGTACTTTGAGCGCGCCTTCAACTTTTGAACTCAGAACCATCTCGCTGGGAAGGTCCTCAAATGGCCTAGATCGCGAGCAGGTGGATGAATTTCTAAGTGCGGTTGTCAGTGCCCTGCACCGCCAAAAACTGCTTGGCTAATTGCCGATTTCGGCTTAGCGGTTTAGGCTTAGAGACTGCACATAAGGAGTCCCTTGAGTAGACATGGTTCTAAGCCACGCGCTAAGTCGCGAGCTTTGCCAACCCTTGGATTCTTTTTCGCAGCATCTTTGGTGATGGTTTCCGCAGTAGATCCTTACTCTGGAACGATGGCATCTGCCGACACCATTCAGGTTTTTGAGGCCCACGAAGATCAAAATCAGCAGCTGACTTTTGTCGCTTTGGATGGCGAGGGCTATGCCCGTGGCTCCTTTGAGATTCTCTCCGGTGAGGGAGTTGCGAAGCTTTTTGTTGACGGAGCACCATTTCCGGTCCCAGGGACCGCTAAGGGTATTGCCCTAAAGCTGGTAACAGACAAGGGCTGGGACTACGACCAGTACTCCTGCCTGGTAAAGCTTTGGGAGCGTGAGAGCAACTGGCGCTGGAACGCAATGAACAGTTCTTCCGGTGCCTATGGAATTCCGCAGTCACTGCCTGGTTCCAAAATGGCATCCGCTGGCCCCGATTGGCGCACCAACCCAGAAACTCAAATCAAGTGGGGAATCGGTTACATCGATAATCGCTATCAGTCCCCATGTGGAGCGCTGGCTCACTCAAACGACAAAAACTGGTACTAAACATGCGCGGTAAAAGGCGCAGGGGAGCCCCAGAGCCCCAGTATCGCGAACTTGATTTCTCCATGTTGAAAATGTCCCTACCCCACACCGTCGTAAAGCGCGGTGTCGAATTCACAGTCCAGCAGACCAGCGGCTTAACCGCCGAAGAGGGAAAGAGCTGGGTCTGCCCGGTTTGTGTAATTTCTATCGAACCAGGAATCATGCATACCGTGGCGTGGGACACCCATCGCGGAGTGCAAACCAGGCGCCACTTTCACAATCACTGCTTCAAGATTTTTGACGGGCTACTGCCGTAATGGAAGAGATTCGCGCGGCCACTGTGTTACCAGCCGTAAGGGAAGAGATCACCCTTACGACCAAAGACGGACAGGTTTTGGTTGGGGAAATAGCGATGCCGCTTGGTAAATCACCAAAAGCGACTCTCATTACCCTTCACCCGCTCCCAACTCACGGTGGCTTTATGGATTCCCACCTCTACCGAAAGGCGGCGAATCGTCTACCAGCGCTGATTGATGTCGCTGTTTTACGCTTCAATACCCGTGGCACATCCTCACCGCGGGGAACCTCCAGCGGAAGCTTTGACGGGGGAGTGCTCGAGGAATTTGACGTTGCGGCGGCGGTGAAGTTTTGCCAGGACCGCGGACTTGAGAATCTGTGGTTGGTTGGTTGGAGCTTTGGGACCGAACTTGCGACTAAGTACGGGCCAGATCACGACATCTCTGGTGCGATTTTGATCTCGCCACCGCTACACCGAGCGACTGACCTAGATCTTGCTCGCTGGAATGAATTTGATAGGCCGCTAATTGCTCTGGTTCCTGGCGATGATGACTATCTGCAGCCGGCAGAAGCCGCCAACAGATTTGCAATCGTGCCTAAGGCTCAGGTCTTGGGTTTTGACGGCGAGAAGCATCTCTGGGTTGGCGAGAATGCGACTAGAAGAGCACTCGATGCAATTAGCGAGATTGTGGTGCCAGGGTCTGCACCACTACCGACTCAGTACTAGGTAAGTTCCTGCTTCGGCATCCAAACCTCACGAATAATCAATAGCACGCTGGCAGCAATAGGAATAGCAATCAGCGCTCCAAGAACACCCATTAGGGTTCCGCCGGCAAGTGCTGCAATAACAACGGCAGCCGACGGGATCGAAACCGCCTTTTTCATGATTCTTGGTGAAACCAGGTAGGCATCGATCTGCAGGTAAATCAAGTAGAAGATTCCCACCGCAATCGCTGTTTCAAACCCTGCCAATAGCGAGAACGAGGTGATCAGGACAAATGCGATCACCGGTCCCACCAATGGAATAAGTGCAAATAGGAAAGCGATAAAGGTCAACAGCAATACGAAAGGTGCCTGCACAATGCTTAGGAAAGTGAACACCACTGCTGCGTGAATAAGCGCAATCGAAAGTTGTCCAATAACCCAGCGACCAACCGAAGTGGAGATTTGATCTGAAATGCTAAAAAACGACTCTCGCTTGGAGCTGGAAACCAACTTGCCCAGGTACTCGCGTATTTGATCGAGAGAGGCCATGAAATACAGGGTCAGGATTCCAACCAGAATCACACCAAATGTTGCACTCACAACGCCGAGGCCAACCTCAAATACGCCACCGAGAAGTGTCGGCCAGTTCGCGGAATTAGACACAAAGTCGATCAGTCCGTTTCCAGCATTGGTGAGCGAGCCACCTAGGCGCACATCCCACTGTGAGATCAAATCCAGGGTAAAGAAGCTCGAAATCAAAGTTGGAACCTGCTGGATGAAGATCGCAGCCTCTTCGATCGCTTCCGGAAGGGCGAGTGAGATTAGTAGCGCCAACGAACCGAAGAATCCCAGCACCACAACTGTTATGGCCAGGATTTTTGGAAACTTGATCTTTTGCAGCAGCTTCACAAGCGGGTTTAGTCCAAGAGCAAGTAATAACGCGAAGACAACATAGGTAATAACGGTTGCCAACTGGGAGACCGCGGTGGCCAGCAAAATGGCGGTCATCACACCTAGACCCGCGGTTAGACCAGTTTGGAATCCGCCGGTCAGTCTAGTTTTCTGTTCCATCAGCCCTCGTTCAATAGTGCGCTAGATACCAAGTTACGCGCCTGTATGCGAATCTAGCCGATTGCCACCGCCTAATTAGCTTTTTGGTTGTGCGCGAGGGCGGGGTCTGCGGCTTAGGGAAGTTTGCAGCGCTCGGGGTAAACTTGCACGACTGATACAGACCTTGGAGTTCGTTTGCTGCGCTTTTGGCTTTCCATGACCACCTTTGTGGTTGGTCTGACGCTGTCCGCAATCGGATTGGTGAACCAGCTGGAAAATCAGCCACTGAATTTAATTGTTGCTCAGACAGAATTCACCGCGCCAACCACCTACGTGATGATTCCCAACAAGGTGCTCACCGCCTATCCGGGCAAGGTATCAGTAACCGCCAATAACGATGGCGAAGTCTTCCTTGCCGCCGGCAGAGAGTCGGACATTGTTGGCTGGATAGGCAAGGCCCAATACACCGAGGCTCGACTGTCGGTAAATCAGGTAAAAGAGCAGGTCGTGCTTTCCGAGGTAGAGCGCGCAGGCAGCGGAGAACTTGCCGACCCACGCGGCTCCGATCTCTGGAGGCTCGAAGTTGCAGAGAAATTCGAGGGCAAGGTATCCGTCCCCGAGGGTAACGAGGTTGGAGTTTTGATCGCTGCCAAAGGAGTCGACTTAGCCCCAAGAAAAATCATGATCGAATGGGACCTTGAAGACCAGGGTGCTCCAATCGCACCAATCACTCTGGTCGGCTTGGCTCTGATGAGCGTCGGCGCGCTTTGGAGTTTGTGGTTGTTCCTTATCAGCTATCGGAAGTCAAGGATCACCAGAAACTGGAGCGGACCCAAGCGTCGAAGGGCTAAATTCAAACATCCAAAATTTGGAAAAAAGAAATCCGAGCCACAAGCTCCCATCACCTCTAGAAGGCAGTCCAGAGCTCTCAAGTTCGTAGCACTTGCTTTGATTCCAGCCGCACTAGCCGGCTGCACCCCGGAATATGTGAATCCAGTTTTGAGCCCCAGTCCTTCTCCGGCTCAAGACACTTTGACTCCTGTGATGACCAAGGATCAGCTCAAGCGAATCCTGGGCGAGATCACCGAGGTAGTGGCGCTCTCCGATGCCGAACTCGACCGCGAGAGCATCGAGGTTAGGGTTTCAGGCCCAGCACTGGTGGCAAGAAGAGCCGCCTACAACATTGCCCGTAGAACCGAGAATCCCGCGCCTCCAGCCCCGCTTTTGGCAGAACCGATTCAGTTGTTCTTGCCAAGCGCGACTGACACCTGGCCACGCTCGGTGATGGTTGTAACGGGGGAGCAGACCCTGACGATGTTGATCCTGCGGCAAGAAAGTGCAAGGGATCAGTACAAGCTCTACCAGTACATGGATATCTTGCCCGAGGTTGATTTCCCTGAGGTTGCCGGTGAAGAGGTTGGCGCTAACACCGTCAAGGAAGACAGCAAGTTCTTGTTGATGCCGCCAACCGATCTTGCCAACGCGGTTGGAAGTCTTTTGAATGAGGGGCCCGATTCCACCTGGAGCATCTTGATGGACGGCGAGAACCAGTACATCAACGATGTTTCTTCGGTGCAGCGCACATTGGCAGAAACGCTCAGCAATGCGAACGTCACCTTTGACCACAAGCTCTCAACCGATGGCATGGTGCTACTCACATCCGGTGAGGGTGGAGCTTTGGTCGGAATGTACATGATCGACACCTACACGATCATCCCTAAGGAACCTGGCGATGCGGTTGCCATCTCCGGGCAGGAAGCCATTCTGCTTGGTGCCGGCGGATCCGCCACCGGCATCGAAACCAGATACGGTGCGATGCTGCTGTTCCATATGCCTGCCGCGGGGTCGGAATCCAGGGTCAGACTGCTAGGTGCCACCCAACAGCTTCTAACCGCAGTATCGCTAGGTGGGTAATGAGTAATTTTTCAGGGGCTTTTGATCTATCGAAGCTGACAAACCAAAATCCAGCTCAGGGCAATGGCAATGTGGTT
>NZ_CBCHRQ010000041.1:0-11214 GCF_965064355.1 Aquiluna sp. | reverse complement strand
AAGCCATCACTTGCTGTTTCCATCACCAAGACTCCAGATGCCAACACAGTTGCAGTGTCTAACGGTGTTCAGGATCTCGTGTCCGAGCTCGAGGTTGCTCTGGGTGGAGACGTGACCATCGTTACCACTTTGGACCAGGCTCCTTTTATCGAGAAATCGATCAAGGATCTAACCACCGAGGGCCTTTTGGGTCTTACCTTTGCGGTAATCATCATTTTGATTTTCTTGTTCTCGGTGAAGTCCACTTTGATCACAGCGATTTCGATCCCGACCTCGGTGCTAATTACCTTTATCGGTCTGCAGACTGCGGATTACTCGCTAAACATTTTGACGCTTGGTGCGCTAACCATCGCTATTGGTCGCGTGGTTGATGACTCGATTGTTGTTATTGAAAACATCAACCGTCACCTCAGCTATGGCGAGCCACGTAAGAAGGCTGTGCTAACTGCGGTTCGCGAAGTATCGAGCGCCATTACCGCCTCCACCATCACCACCGTTGCGGTGTTCCTGCCAATCGCTTTGGTTGGCGGCCTAATCGGTGAGCTGTTCAGACCATTCGCCTTCACGGTTGCGATCTCACTTCTTGCATCGCTATTGGTGTCGCTAACCATCGTTCCGGTGCTTGCCTACTGGTTCCTAAGAATGCCTAAGCGCTTGGTTGCCATCAAAGAGGCAGATCCAAACAAGTTTGAGAAGAAGCAGCGTCACGCTGAAGAAGAGCGCGAGAAGAAAGCGCTGTTGCAGCGCGGTTACCTACCGCTTCTAAACGGCACCCGTCGTCACCCTTGGTTGACTTTGTTTGCATCGGTGCTGATTCTTGGCTTCACCTTCTCCTTGGTGCCACAGCTAAAGACCAACTTCATCGACGGAGCAGGTTCTAGCCAATTCATCGCTCGACTATCGATGCCAGCGTCCACCACCTTTGAGGATCAGGACAAAGCGTCAGATGAGCTAGAGCAGAAGATTCTCGGCGTCGAAGGCGTCAGTGTTGTGCAGTCAACGGTTGGTTCGGCCGCCGATGGCCGCGTGGCATTTGGTTCTGCAGCTTCTGGTATTTCTATTACCGTCCAGGTTGAAGAAGGGTTCGAAGTTGAGGCCATCAAGTCTGAGATTCTCAAGCTTGAGGTTCCAAAGGACGCTGACCTATCAATCTCCTCGGGCGCAGGTTTCGGTTCATCCGAGACCATCGACATCGAAGTTGCATCGAGCGATAACGAGCTTCTGCAGGAAGCCGTAGACCTCATCTCCGCCGAGATGGAGGGCGTCGCAAACACCTCCGGTGTGACCAGCACCTTAGATGCCGATGAGCGTGTACTTGAGATCGTGGTTGACCGCGAGAAGGCAGCCAAGCTCGGCTTTTCCGAGACCCAGGTAACCGGCATTGTTGCTGCACAGCTTCGCCCAAGCCCACTTGGTCGCGTCAGCATCGAGGGTGAGGATGTTTCGGTTTACGTAGCCGGAACTGACCTACCTGAGAGCATCAGCGAGATCAAGGCTTTGGTAATCCCATCCTTTACCGGACTGGTTCGCCTTGATTCGATTGCATCGGTTGAAGAAGTTCTAAAGCCAACCTCGATCACCTCAAAGGAAGGTAACCGCACTGCAAAGGTGTCGGTTGCTCCGGAGGGCGATGACCTAGGTGCAATCACCGTGGATATCACCGCAAAGCTTGATTCAATTGAGCTTCCAGCCGGTGTGACTGCGACCATTGGTGGAGCAGCTGCCGACCAGGCAGAGAGTTTTGAGCAGCTTGGTCTGGCACTACTTGCAGCCATCGCAATCGTTTACGTGGTTATGGTTGCAACCTTTGGTTCGCTAATCCAGCCGCTACTACTTTTGGTATCGATCCCATTTGCCGCAACCGGTGCGCTGGGACTACTGCTACTAACCGACACTCCACTTGGAGTGCCAGCCCTAATCGGTATGTTGATGCTGATTGGAATCGTGGTAACCAACGCGATCGTGCTGATTGACCTTGTGAATCAGTATCGTAAGCAAGGTCGCTCGGTTGAAGACTCGCTAGTTTCTGGAGCGCGTCAGCGTTTGCGTCCAATCTTGATGACCGCACTCGCTACCATCTTCGCGCTAACCCCAATGGCGATTGGTCTAACCGGTGACTCGGGCTTCATTTCCCAACCACTAGCGATCGTGGTTATTGGTGGTCTGTTCTCATCGACCCTTTTGACCCTGCTTTTGGTGCCAACCCTCTACTGGTTGGTTGAGGGCCGCAAGGAGCGCAAGGCACTTCGCGTAAAGCGCCGTGCAGCCAGGGCCGCCAAGAAGGCCGAGAAGAAGCAGGCTAAGGCGTCAGTAAAGACTCTTACCCCAGCACCGGTAGCCGTCGAGACTCCAAAACAGCAGCCATCGGCTATTACCGAAGATGCGCTGGCTGACGCTATTGCTGAGACTTTCGCACCTGCCCAGCCTGCCGAAACTCCAAACCTTTCCTGGTCAATTACTCAGGATGAGGTTGAGCTCGACAGTGAAGCAACCATGCAGTGGAATGAAGCGAAGACCGAAACAGCACCTATCGCGGCAATCCAGAACACCGATGAGTCGCTTGACTTTTTGACCAGCGAGAACCCAATTGTTAGCGAACCTTCGAAGCAGGACCTAAAGGCCCAGCGAAGGGCCGAGAAGACCGATCAAAAGGCTCAGAAGAAGGCCGCTAAGAACTCCCGCCACTCTGGGGACTAAGGGATACGGCTTGTCTGACTTCATAGTTTGGGTTGACTGCGAGATGACCGGTCTCGAGGTCACGGTTGACGAGATCTGCGAAATCGGTGTCGTGGTTACCGATGGCGAGCTAAATGTCCTAGACCCGGGACTGCAGCTTGTCATCAAGCCAAGTGCTAAAGCGCTCAGAAACATGGGTGACTTTGTTCGACAAATGCACACCGACTCGGGTCTTATTCAAGAGATTCCGAAGGGAATCTCTATGGCCAAGGCCGAGAAGCAGGTTCTGGAATACATCAAGCAGTGGGTTCCAGAGGAGCGCACCGCTCCCCTAGCCGGTAATTCCATTGGCACCGATCGCATGTTTCTAAACCGTCAAATGCCAAACTTGGATAAGTTCCTGCATTATCGAAACATTGACGTCAGCTCGCTGAAAGAGCTTTCAAGGCGTTGGTTCCCAAGGGTTTACTTCCAACTTCCAAAAAAGACCGGCAATCACAGAGCGCTGGCAGACATCCTGGAATCAATCCAAGAACTTCGCTATTACCGCAAGGCGATCTTGGTTAAAGCTCCGGGTCCAGATTCAGAAACTGCAAAGGCTATGGCTAATTCGCTAAGCGCTGATAGAATCTAACCCGTTCTGGCTTGCCAGACATGGTGGGTATAGCTCAGCTGGTAGAGCACCTGGTTGTGGTCCAGGGGGCCGCGGGTTCAAGTCCCGTTACTCACCCCAATGAAAAAAGACCGAGGATTTCTCCTCGGTCTTTTTCTTTTTCAAATTACTTAGCGCGTTCGAGAATCAGCTCGCGAACCCTTGCTGCATCAACCTGACCACGCATGGCCTGCATAACTGCGCCGATTACCGCACCAGCTGCTTGAACCTTGCCCTCGCGGATCTTTTCTAGAACATCAGGCTGCTTGGCAAGTGCCTCATCGATAGCTGCAATCAAGGCACCGTCGTCAGAAACTACCTTCAGACCACGCTTTTCGATAACTGCCTCAGGCTCACCTTCGCCAGCTAGCACACCGGCAACAACGTCTCTTGCCATGCGGTCGGTTAGCTCACCAGAATCGATCAACTGCTGAATCTTGGCAACCTGGGCTGGGGTGATACTTAGGTCCTGTACTGCAACCTCCTGCGAGTTAGCAAGACGAGCAAGCTCACCGGTCCACCACTTTCTGGCAGCCTGCGGAGCAGCGCCGGCAGCAACCGTGGCCTCAACCTGGTCCAAAAGATCTGAGTTCACAACATCGCGGAACTCAAGGTCAGCAAAGCCCCAGGCTTCCATCAAACGCTTGCGACGAATTGCTGGATTCTCAGGTAAAGTAGCGCGAATCTCTTCGATCCAGGCCAAAGATGGCTGAACAGGAACCAGGTCTGGCTCTGGGAAGTAGCGGTAGTCGTCAGCATCGGACTTTGGTCGACCTGCCGAGGTGTAACCGCGGTCTTCGTGCCAGTGTCTGGTCTCCTGGGTAATGGTGCCGCCATTGGCCAAGATGTGAGCTTGGCGCTGAATCTCATAGCGAACCGCGTTCTCAACCGATCGAAGGGAGTTCACGTTCTTGGTCTCGGTTCGAGTGCCAAGCTTTGCCTGGCCATAAGGCCTCAGTGAAACGTTTGCATCACAGCGAACGTTTCCACGCTCCATGCGAGCATCTGAAACATTCATGCTCTTTACGATCTCGCGAATTGCGTGAACGTAAGCTGCCGCTAGCTCAGGAGCTCTTGCGGCTGAGCCATAAACCGGCTTGGTCACAATTTCAACCAGTGGAACACCGGCACGGTTGTAGTCAACTAGCGAGTATTCCGCTCCCTGAATACGACCGGTTGCGCTACCGATGTGAGTTAGCTTTCCAGCATCCTCCTCCATGTGAGCACGCTCGATTAGAACCTCAAAAACAACGCCATCCTCAAGTTCGATGTTGATCTTGCCCTCAAAGGCAATTGGTTCGTCGTACTGAGATGTTTGGAAGTTCTTGGCAAGGTCAGGGTAGAAGTAGTTCTTTCTAGAGAATCGCCCAGTCGGGGCAATCTGGCAGCCAAGAGCCAAACCGATGGCGATGGATGACTCAACCGCCTTCTTGTTCACAGCAGGCAGCGATCCAGGAAGTCCAATACAGATTGGGCAAACATTGGTGTTTGGTTCGTTGCCAAAAATGTTTGCGCAACCGCAGAACATCTTGGACTTGGTGTTCAGTTCAACGTGAACCTCAAGACCAATCACAACTTCAAACTGCTCGATTGCCTGCTCGTAGGGCATAAGCGCTTCTTTAGCCATTAGAGCACCTCCAACTTCGGGGCCTTTGCAATAAGTGGGGCTCCCCACTCAGCCAGATACATCTGTTCAATAATCGATCCAACGCGGTACATCTGGGCATCCTGCATCGCAGGAGCCAGAATCTGAACACCAGAAGGTAGTCCGTCTTCAATAGCCAAACCATTTGGAACGCTCATGCCAGGAATACCTGCAAGGTTTGCCGGAATGGTTGCGATGTCGTTTAGATACATCGCTAACGGGTTATTAACCTTTTCGCCAATCTTGAAGGCAGTGGTTGGAGCGGTTGGGGTAAGCAGCACATCAACCTGACTAAATGCTTTCGCCAGATCCTGCTGAATCAGAGTTCTTACCTTCTGAGCCGAGCCATAGTAAGCGTCGTAGTAGCCAGAGGAGAGCGCGTAGGTGCCCAAAATGATTCTGCGCTTTACCTCAGGACCAAAGCCTGCCTCACGGGTGGCAGCCATAACGCGCTCGATAGTTGGGTTTCCATCTGGAGTCACTCGAAGACCAAAGCGAACCGAGTCAAACTTTGCAAGGTTCGAGGATGCCTCAGCAGGAAGAATTAGGTAGTAGGCAGCAATTGCATACTCGAAGCTTGGGCAGTCAACCGTGACAACTTCAGCCCCCGCTGCAACCAACTTGGCGATGGTGTCATCGAAGCAAGCCTTTACTCCTGGCTGGAAAGCATCAGAGTCCAACTGCTTCACAACGCCAACTCGAAGACCTTTGATATCGGCATTGCGAACAGCCTCGGCCATCGAACCAAGGGATTGAGGCAACGAAGTTGAGTCGTGCTTATCGTGACCAGAAATCACGTCTTGCAGCAGCGCACTATCTAGGACCGTGTTGGAAACCGGACCAATTTGATCCAAGGAGCTTGCAAGAGCGATCAGTCCGTAGCGTGAGACTGCACCGTAGGTTGGCTTTGCACCAACCGAACCGGTTACAGCCGCTGGGAAACGAATCGAGCCACCGGTGTCAGAACCGATTGCAATCGGGGCGAGGTGTCCTGCAACCGCTGAGCTTGAGCCACCGCCAGAACCACCAGGGATTCGGCTTAGGTCCCAAGGATTCTTCGATGGGCCAAAGGCCGAGTACTCGGTAGAAGAACCCATTGCGAACTCATCCATGTTGGTCTTGCCCAGAATTGGTAATCCCGCCTTGCGAAGTTTTGCAACTACGGTTGCGTCATACTGCGGCACCCAACCCTCAAGAATCTTTGAGCCCGAGGTGGTTGGAGCATCGGTTGTGGTCAGGTTGTCCTTCACGGCAATTGGGACACCGTGCAGTGGAGACAGCCTCTCACCATTTGCCAAAGCAGCATCGGCAGCCTTGGCTGCACTAAGTGCGTTCTCGCGATTGAGGTAAAGGTAAGAGTTGGTCTTTGGGTTTAGTTCAACCGAGCGGTCAAAGAATGCGGCGGTAACTTCCTGAGAGGAGACCGACTTGCTGGAAATTAGATCGGCAAGCTCGCTGGCTGATTTGTGAATTAGGTCTGACACGTTTTACTCCTCGTCCAAGATAGCTGCGACTCGGAATCGACCCTCTGCGCTATCTGGAGCAGCAGAGAGTGCAGACTGCTGAGTAAGTGAAGGCTCCACAACATCCTCGCGGAAGACGTTCGCCATTGGGATCGGGTGGCTGGTGGCCAAAACATCGCCCTTTACCGCTTGGGTGACGATAGCGATTGAATCAACGATCACAGAAAGTTCACCAGCGAGGGTTTCGACCTCTTCATCGGTGACCAAGATTCTCGACAGTGACGCCAAGTGGCGCACCAGGTCGGGAGTAATTTCAGACATTTACTTGCTCAATTCGTATCGAAAGCGAATGACACAAGTTTACTTTGTGGATTGGGTCAATCTCACCAGGAATGTCGCTTCATCGATAACCTCAACCCCAAGCTCTTCGGCCTTGGCAAGCTTTGAGCCTGCCCCTGGACCTGCGACCACAAAGTTGGTCTTCTTGGAAACCGAAGAAGCGGCTTTTCCGCCCTGTTCAATAACTTTCGCCTCAGCATCTTCGCGAGTCATGCTGGTCATCGTGCCGGTGATCACTATTGAGAAGCCGGCAAAGATGCCTGTTTTTAGAACTGATCCAGGACCGGCGTGACCTGGGGTTTCAAGCTGCACGCCTGCTGCTGCCCACTTAGCGAGAATCTCCTGGTGCCAAGACTCAGCGTGCCAATCCTGAATCGACTGCGCCAAGGTCTGGCCGACACCTTCGACGGCGGAGAGCTCTTCTAAGCTCGCGGCAAAGATTGCACTAAGAGAACCAAAGTGATCACAGAGTGCTCTCGCAGCAACTGGACCGACGTGGCGGATCGATAGCGAAACCAAAATTCGCCAAAGCGGCTTGCGCTTAGCTTCCTCGAGGTTGGCTAAGAGCTTGTGAGCGACCTCTGCAGCTGAACCGTCCTTTTTCGCAAAGAAGTCCACGACCTTTGGGTCCCCATTGGCATCGTGCTTTGGCAAACCGGTGTCGGCGTCCAAAACCAAAGATTTGATGGGAAGCAATTTCTCCAACGTGAGATCAAACAGGTCGGCTTCTGATCTAAGCGCTGCTTCTAGCGGCGGTAGAGGCTGAGTTAGAGCGGTTGCGCTGACGTAACCTAGGGCCTCAATATCCAACGCAGATCTCGAACCAATGTAAGCAATGCGCTCTCGAAGTTGAGCTGGGCAACTGCGCGAATTGGAACAGCGCAGGTCCACATCGCCTTCGGCAGTCGGGGCTAGAACCGTGCCGCACTCTGGACACTGCGATGGCATTTCAAATTCGCGTTCGGATCCATCTCTTAGAGAGATAACCGGACCGAGTATTTCTGGAATTACGTCACCGGCTTTTCTCAGCACGATGGTGTCACCGATAAGCACACCCTTGGATCTAACCTGGTCTTGATTGTGCAGGGTGGCAAATTCCACTTCGCTGCCGGCAACTACAACCGGAGCTAGCACCGCGAATGGAGTTGCACGACCGGTTCGACCAATCGACACCCGAATATCCAAAAGCTTGGTGTTCACCTGCTCCGGTGGAAACTTATAGGCGATCGCCCACCTTGGTGCCCTGGATGTTTTCCCAAGTTCTGACTGGCGAGAAAGGCTGTCGACCTTAATAACCACGCCGTCGATCTCATGTTCAATCAGGGTTCGGGTGTGATTCAGGTTCTTGATGTATTCGAAAGCTTGAGCTTCAGACTCAACAACCTCGAAGCGTTCGGTGGTTGGCAATCCCCAGGCTTTGAGTTGGCGATAGACCTCGCTCTGAGATGAAATTTTTCCTTGCCAAAGGGCAAATCCGTGCACCAGCATCCGCAAAGGTCTTGATGCGGTGACGCTCGGGTCTTTTTGTCTCAGTGACCCGGAGGCACTGTTTCTAGGGTTGGCAAATGGCTTGCCGCCAGAGGCGACAATCGAAGCGTTCAGCTCTGCGAAATCATCAATCCCGTAAAAGACCTCGCCGCGAATCTCAATTACCTCAGGGTGATTCGTTCCAGAAAGCCGATGCGGGATGGTCTTGATTGTCAGCACATTTGCGGTGACATCCTCGCCGACTTCCCCGTCCCCTCGAGTGGCAGCCTTGGTGAGAACTCCGTTTTCGTAAGTGAGCGATACCGCAAGGCCATCAATCTTTGGCTCGCACAGAAACGGTCCACCTTCGACTCTCTGAGCCCATGCCAAAAACTCTTCCTCGCTGAAGGCGTTATCCAGGCTCAGCATCTGCTCAAGGTGACGCACTGGAGAAAAAACCTCTGACGCAGCGCCTCCCACTTTTTGAGTTGGGCTTTCTTGCGCAAATTCTGGGTGCTCTGCCTCTAGCTGGCGAAGTTCAATTTCCAGAGCGTCATACTCGGCATCTGAAATCAGAGTTTCGTTTTCCAGGTAGTAAGCATTTCGAAAGCGCTCGATTTGGGTTCTAAGCTCCTCGATGCGCTCAGCGATATTAGACATTTAGCACCGCAGCGCTAACGGTTCGATCAATCGTGGTTTGACCTAAGACTCGGGTTCCAAGATAGAGAACTGCGGTCTGACCTGGAGCTACTCCGATGAGCTTTTCCTTGAGGTTGATTACCAGCTCGCCATTTTCCAAAACTGCAGAGGCTTCCATTGCATCACCGTGAGCGCGAACCTGCACCTGGCAGTCAAACTCGACCTCTGGGTGCTCAGGAGCTTTTCCACACCAGGAGAATCTCGTTCCGGCAAGCTGTGCAATCTGTAGTGCTGCCTCGGGACCAACCACAACCTCTTTGGTCTTTGGTCGAATCTCGAGCACATACCTTGGCTTGCCATCCTTGGCAGGACGTCCGAGGTTCAAGCCCTTGCGCTGACCAATTGTGAAACCAACGTGCCCGTCGTGAGTGCCGACCTGGTTGCCGTCCTCATCGATGATTACTCCAGGTTCTGCGGAGGTGAAATCCTTCAGCCAGTCTCGGGTATCGCCCTCTGGGATAAAGCAGATGTCATAAGAGTCAGGCTTATTCGCAACACTTAGGCCACGCTCCTGAGCTTCTTTGCGCACCAAGTCTTTGGATGCAGTTGCACCGAGTGGGAAAAGCGAGTGCTTTAGCTGCTCGGATGTCAGAACTCCCAAAACATATGACTGGTCTTTTGCCATTTCCAAAGAGCGGTGTAGTTCTAAGTTTCCCAATTCGTCTTCAAAAATAGATGCGTAGTGTCCGGTGCAGACCGCATCAAAACCAAGTGCTAAACCTTTTTCTAAAAGAGCCGCGAATTTGATGCGCTCATTGCAGCGCATGCAGGGATTTGGAGTTCTGCCGGCTTGATACTCGGCAACAAAATCGTCCACCACATCAAGCTTAAATCGCTCCGAGAAATCCCAAACGTAAAAGTCGATGCCGAGCTTTGTTGCGGCGCGCTGAGCATCCATCGAGTCTTCAATGGTGCAGCAGCCTCTTGAGCCGGTTCGAAGTGTCCCTGGCATTCGCGAGAGTGCTAGGTGGACACCAACTACTTCGTGCCCTAACTCGACCGCGCGCGCAGCGGCAACGGCGGAGTCAACTCCGCCACTCATTGCCGCTAAAACTCGCATTAGACAAGTCTAAATTGTCAAAGCCGCTAGTGGTTGAGTCCGGCCCTAAGTGCTGTGGCATAAACCTCGGCAATTGAGGATGTGAATAGGTCGATATCTTGCTGCGTTGTGCTGTGACCGAGGGTTACTCGAATCACCGCGGAGGACTCTGCCTCCGAATACCCCATGGCTAACAGCACATGCGATGCCCCTAGGACACCAGCCTGACAAGCACTACCGGCGGAAACGCTGATGCCGTGTTGATCAAAGAGAAACAAAACTGAATCGCTTTGCACTCCTGGCAAAACAAAACTTGAGGTGTGACCAATTCGAGGACCAGAGATTGTCTTTTGCGCCTTTGGAATGGCGGCAAGCAGGCTTGCCTCGAGAGAATCTCGGAGCCCTTCTAGTCGGGCTTCGCGCTCAGCCATGTCTCCAACGGCAAGTTCGGCGGCTATCGCCAGACTCAGCGCATGCGGATAGTTCATGGTTCCAGAGCGAAGCCCGCGCTCCTGACCACCACCGTGAATGATGGAGATCGGCTTCTGGTTTCTTGCAACCAACAAAGCTCCAGCTCCGATTGGTGCGCCAAGTTTGTGACCTGAGATAGACATGGCAGCAAGGCCAGAATCCTGAAATGAAATCTCCATGTGCCCAAAGGCAGCAACCGCATCCGAATGAACCGGAATGCCGTATTGCTTTGCAAGTCCCGCTATACCTGGGATGTCCCAGATTGCTCCAGTTTCGTTATTCACCCACATCAGAGAAACAAGTGCGATCTCGTCGCCGTATTTTGCTAGCCAATCTTTATAGACCTCAAGATCCGGTTGACCATCCTTGGAAACTGGCAGCCAGAGCGGAACTGCACCCTCATGCCTCTGAAGCCATTCGATCGGATCAATCACGGCATGGTGCTCGGTGAGGGCTGAAATTATGTATTTGCGAGGGCGATCCAACTGGCGTTGCCAGTAAATGCCCTTGATCGCGTGGTTATTTGATTCGCTTCCACCGGAGGTGAAAATCACCTCAGACTTATCGCAGTGGGCAGCCTTTGCTAACTTCTCTCGGGCCTGCTCCAAAAGCTCTCTGGTTTCCCGCCCGTGGGCATGAACCGAAGAGGGGTTTCCTAGGTGCGCTAAAGCCTCAAGATAAGCTTCCAGCGCCTTGGGCCGCACCGGTGTGGTGGAGGCGTGGTCGAGAAAGACCGACATGACTCAAGCCTAATTGCCCAAGG
>NZ_CBCHRQ010000040.1:0-11418 GCF_965064355.1 Aquiluna sp. | reverse complement strand
CTGGCGAGACAGGCGAAGCTCCATGTTTCCGGTTCCCTTGAACTCCTCGAAGATAACCTCGTCCATCTTTGAACCGGTCTCAACCAGGGCGGTGGCCAGGATGGTTAGCGATCCACCGAACTCGATGTTTCGAGCAGCACCGAAGAAGCGCTTTGGTGGGTAAAGAGCTGAGGAATCAACACCACCGGACAAAATACGTCCGGATGCTGGTGCGCTTAGGTTGTAAGCACGGCCCAAACGGGTGATCGAGTCAAGTAGAACTACAACGTCGTGTCCAAGCTCAACCAGACGCTTGGCGCGCTCGATTGCAAGCTCTGCAACGGTGGTGTGGTCATCGGCAGGACGGTCGAAGGTGGAGGCAATAACCTCACCCTTGACGGTGCGCTGCATGTCGGTAACTTCTTCTGGACGCTCGTCAACTAGCACAACCATGAGGTGAACCTCTGGGTTGTTGGTCGCGATAGCGTTTGCGATTGCCTGCAGCACCAAGGTCTTACCGGCCTTTGGAGGAGAAACAATCAGACCACGCTGACCCTTACCAATTGGAGCAACAAGGTCGATGATCCTGGTTGAAAGCTTCTTGCTGTCAGTCTCTAGGCGCAGACGAGTGTCTGGGTAGAGCGGGGTTAGCTTGCCAAACTCAACTCGAGCGGCAGCTTCTTCCATGGTCTGGCCGTTGATCGAGTCAACACGAACTAGCGCGTTGAACTTCTGACGCTGGCTGTTCGCTTCCTCACGTGGCTGGCGAATTGCACCAACTACTGCGTCACCCTTACGAAGTGCATACTTCTTTACCTGACCTAGGGAAACGTAAACATCGTTTGGCCCAGGAAGGTAACCGGAGGTGCGCAAGAACGCGTAGTTCTCCAGAACATCCAAGATTCCAGCAACTGGAACTAGGACGTCATCCTCGGTGATCTCTGGCTCTGACTCGTCCTGTGAACCAGGAGCGCGACGGCGGTCACGGTCACGGTAGCGACCACGACGGTTGCGGTTTCCACCACGGCGGTCGTCATCACGGTCACGGTTGTTTTCGCGGTCTGAGCTTCTTGTCTCGCGGTCTTCGCCACGCTCTGCACCAGCTTCAGAAGAAGTGTTGGCTTCGCCACCTTCAGCCCTGGCTTCGCCGCGGGCTGGTCGGGAACGACGACGGTTCTCGGTCTTTGGCTCTGCATCACCAGAGGTCTTTACCTCTGCCTCGGCTGCCTTAGGAGCCTTTGCTGCCTTTGGTGCTGCGGTTGCTTCTGATGAAACTGTTGCGCTGGTTGCGCGGCGGGTTCTCTTTACAGGCTTGTCCTGCTGGATTTCATCCATGTGGTTATTACTCGTTTCTTGGCGGCAAATGTGCCGGATTTGTGAAGAATTTCTTGAGAATGCAGTGGCGGGCTTTTATACGCCTGATCCAGACTGCACTTCAACACTAGCACCTTTGAAGTCAACCGCAAGCGAAAGTGGTTTCCAAGTTGGAAACTCCCGCTCCACAAATGCCACAGCTGCAACTCGCTTGACCGGGTCAACTTCCAGCACCAACACAGACGGGCCAGCTCCCGAGACCACAGCTGGGTGACCCTCGGCGCGGAGCTTTTCGATCAACTTACTGGTTTCTGGCATCGCACTTGCTCGGTAGTTCTGGTGCAGGCGGTCTTCGGTAGCAGCAAACATAAGCTCTGGGCTTTGAGTCAGGGCTGCCACCAACAGTGCGGAACGAGAGACATTGAAAACCGCATCGGTGTGAGGTACTGACTCTGGTTGCAGGCTTCTAGCAAGTTTGGTTGACATTTGGTTTGGTGGAACCAAAACCAAAGGTGAAACTCCACGGTGCACAGTTAGCTTCTTGTGGTGGGGACCGGTCTCGTCCTTCCAGGCAATGGTTAGGCCGCCAAACAGGGCAGGGGCTACGTTGTCAGGGTGACCTTCCAGCTCAGTGGCAAAATCCAAAAGCTGCTGCTCGGTGAGCACGATCTCAGGCTTTAGTAGCCCAGCTGCCAGCATCACACCGCCGGACACTGCGGCACCAGAAGAACCCATGCCGCGGCCGTGAGGGATGTTGTTGTGGCAGTTGATTCGAAGCGGCGGGACGGTCTTTTGAAACTTGGCGAAGACAAAAGCAATCGTTGAGTAGATCAGGTTGGCCTGATCGCGAGGGATGTCCTGTTCACCCTCCCCAACCACAGAAATCTCAAGGCCGCTCTGGATTACCTCAGCGGAGTAGTTGTCATAGAAGCTCAGTGCCATGCCCAGGGTGTCAAACCCAGGGCCTAGGTTTGCACTGGTGGCTGGAATCTTTACCGATACCTTGGTCATTTGTTCTTCTCCAAGCCCAATACGCCTGCAACCGAATCTGCGGTTGCGGAAACCTTCTTTGGTTTAATCTGGCGACCGCGCTCATCCTTTAGCGCCCATTCTGGATCCTTTAGACCGTGGCCGGTAACGGTAACGACGATGTTGTTTACCTTTGGCAACTCGCCCTTTTGCTTGGCCTGCAGTAGCCCTGCAGCGCCGGTTGCGCTGGATGGCTCAACGAATACTCCAGCCTCCTGAGATAGGAAGCGGTGCATCCACAAAATGTCCTTATCACTCACCGCACCAAAGGCACCATTAGTGTCAGCCTTTGCCGCCTGTGCTAGGTCCCAAGACGCTGGGTTTCCAATCCGGATAGCGGTTGCAATCGTCTCTGGCTTGGCTACTGGCTTGCCGAGAACAAACGGTGCAGAACCTGCGGCTTGGATACCGTAAAGCATTGGAAGTTTTTGGATTCGACCGGCATCGCGATCTTCGCGATAGCCAAGGTGATAAGCCGAGATGTTTCCCGCGTTACCCAGCGGCATAGCGTGTAGGTCAGGCGCAAAGCCAAGCGCGTCAAAAACCTCAAAGGCCGCGGTCTTCTGACCCTGCAGGCGATCTGGGTTCACCGAGTTCACTAAGAACACCGGGTAGCTCTCGCTTAGCTCACGAGCAAGTCGCAAGCAGTCATCAAAGTTTCCGCGAACCTGCAGAATCTGCGCCTTGTGTGCAACCGCCTGGGATAGCTTGCCCCAAGAAATCTTGCCGGCTGGAACTAAAACAACGGACTGCATACCTCCTGCAACCGCATAGGCAGCAGCCGATGCCGAGGTGTTACCGGTTGACGCTGCGATAACCGCCCTTGCGCCCTTGGCTTTGGCCTTGGAAACCGCAGTAGTCATGCCGCGGTCCTTGAATGAGCCGGTCGGGTTCATGCCCTCAAACTTGAGGTGAACAGATCCAACATCCAAAAGCTTTGCGAGCGCCGGTGCCTCAATTAGAGGAGTGCCGCCCTCTCCCAAAGTGACAATTGGATCGTCCTGGGTGAATGGAAGTCGATCAAAGTATTCGCGAATAACACCGCGCCATTGGTGAGCCATTAGATTCCCTCTACTCGGATAACCGAGTTCACTTTCTGGACCGCTGCGTTACCTCGCAAATCCTCTACGACCGACTCAAGTTCGCCCTCGCCTGCGGCGTGGGTCATGATGGTCAAAAGGGCACCGGTGTTTTCGCCCGCCGCATTTTGATCCACGGTTTCAACGCTAACGCCATGCTGAGCAAATACTGTTGCGACCGAGGCCAAAACACCCGGGAGGTCATTTACCTGCAGGGTGATTTGGAAGCGAGTATTGATCGCCTGCACCGGCAAAATGTCTAGGTTTGCGTGAACCGAGTCTGCAATTCCTGGACCTCCGGCAAGGTGACGCTTGGCAGCACCGACTAGATCTCCCAGGACAGCGGAAGCAGTCTCCGGTCCACCCGCGCCTGCGCCATAGAACATCAGACGCCCAGCGCTCTCGGCCTCAATAAACACCGCGTTGTATGCGCCGCGAACCGCAGCCAGCGGGTGATCCTCAGGAATCAAGGTCGGGTGCACTCGGGCAACAATCCCCTCGGCTTGACCATCGGAAGCTGGAACGCGTTCGCAGATTGCCAAGAGCTTTACTGCGTAGCCAGCCTCGCGAGCGGTTTCAATCTGCAGTGCAGTCACTTGAGAAATACCCTCGCGGTAAACGCTCGCAACCGGCATCTCGGTGTGGAAAGCCAGCGATGCCAAAATTGCTGCCTTGCTGGCTGCGTCGAAACCTTCAATATCGGCGGTTGGGTCAGCTTCCGCGTAACCAAGCTGCTGAGCTTCCGTCAGGGCATCTTCGAAGCTTGCGCCGGTAGAGGCCATCCGATCAAGAATGAAGTTTGTGGTGCCGTTGACGATACCCATCACCTTGTTGACCTTGTCACCGGCCAACGACTCGCGCAGTGGTCGGATGATTGGAATCGCCCCACCGACGGCAGCCTCGAAGTAAAGCTGAGCGCCAAGCTGTTCGGCTAGGTCAAACAGCTCGGTTCCGTGTGCGGCGATCAGAGCCTTATTTGCGGTGATGACATCTGCGCCGGAATTCAATGCCAGTGTGATGTAGCTCTTTGCTGGTTCAATGCCACCAATCAGCTCGATAACGATGTCCGCTGCCCTAATAAGTGCTTCGGCATCCAGCGTCAGGAGCTGTTTTGGCAGGTTGCCATTTCTAGCGGAGTCCAAATTACGCACCGCGATGCCAACTAGTTCAAGATCAGCACCTACGCGCTGAGCAAGCTCTTCACGGTTCTCGATCAAAAGCCTTGCGACCTGAGAGCCGACCGAACCGGCACCTAAAAGTGCAATACGAATTGGGCGATAAGCGATCTCCATGGCTATGCCTTTCCTCCACTAATGCCGGCATCGCGGCTTAGTAGGTCATTCTCAGTCTCTGCCCGAATCAAAAGCGTAGTCTTACCGCCCTTGACTGCAACCATGGCTGGTCGGGTTAGGAAGTTGTAGTTAGAAGACAGCGAGAAACAGTAGGCACCGGTTGCCGCTACCGCCAAAACATCGTTGACCGCGACATCGGAGGGTAGATAGTCGTGTCTCACCACGATGTCACCAGACTCACAGTGCTTACCCACGACTCGCACCAGAGCCGGCGTTGCAGATGTGACTCGAGATGCAATCATGGCGGAGTACTCGGCCTGGTATAGCGCAGGCCTTGCGTTATCGCTCATGCCACCATCGACGCTTACATACTTGCGGGTTGCACCCATGCCCTGCTCAGAGACAGTTACGTCCTTGATGGTTCCAACCGAGTAAAGCGTGATTCCCGCAGGTCCCGAGATGATTCGACCTGGCTCAAACGCCAACTTTGGAACCGCAATTCCCAGGGCGCTGCACTTTGCGGCAACCGCCTGCATGATTCTGGTTGCCATGTCGCCAATACCCAGTGGCTTATCCGCCTCGGTGTAGGCAATTCCAAATCCACCACCCAGATTTAGCTCTGGAACATCGCCATTCTTTAGTAGCTGTGCGTGAACATCCAGCAATCTTTCGGCTGCGGCAACAAAACCATCAACCACAAAAATCTGCGATCCAATGTGGGAATGCAGTCCCAAAAAGCGAAGGTTAGAGAACGAGCGAATCTTGCCAACTAGCTCCTCAACATCATTCAGCGCGACGCCAAACTTTTGATCTTCTCTTGCGGTTGCAAGGTGTTCGTGAGTGTGCGCGTGAACACCGGAGTTGACACGAAGCCTTACCGCCTGAGTCTTTCCAGCTGCTGCCGCAACAGCTGCGATGCGCTCAATCTCAAGTTCAGAGTCAATAACAATGACCGCTACATCGGAGGCGATCGCCTTGCCAATTTCCACCAGGGACTTGTTATTTCCGTGAAGACCTAAACGCTCGCCTTTAGCTCCTGCCGCCAGGGCAACAGCAAGCTCTCCACCGGTTGAGACGTCTACCGACAAACCTGCATCGATTACCCAACGAACCACATCAGCGGTGAGTAGGGACTTGGATGCATAGTAAAGCTTTGCCGTGGTGCCAATTTTGTTTGCGGCATCACTAAAGGCTCGCTTGATGTAAAGCAGTGTGGTTTCAAAGTCTTCTTGGTCCACCACGTACAAAGGTGAGCCGTACTGGCGCATTAGGGCGGACACCGATACATCGCCAATGGTCAGTTCACCGTGGTTGTTGCGCTTTGCGGTCCTTGGCCAAACTCGGGCATCAATGACATTCAAATCGACCGGGGCAACTAGCCATTCCGGAGCAAGTGGATTCTTCATCCTTACATCCTCTCCGGAGCAGATACGCCCAGCAGGGCTAGCCCGTTGCCAAGCACAATGCTGGCCGCGTTGTTTAGCCAAAGTCTGGTGCGGTGAACACTCTCAACTTCTTGCCCACCCAATGGCGTAACTCGGCAGTTGTCATACCAGCGGTGATAACTTCCAGCTACCACCTCAATGTATCTTGCAATGCGGTGAGGTTCGCGGAACTGAGCTGCTTGAGCAACCACCCGTGGGAATTCACTTAGGTTCGCCAATAGCTCTGCTTCTGCTTCGTGGCTCAGTAGCGAAGGATCGAATTCCGAGTCATCAACCCCGAGCGACACCGCATTCTTGGCAACCTGCTTGGTTCTGGCGTGAGCGTACTGGACATAGAAAACTGGATTGTCATTGGTCTTTTTGGTGAGTTGCTCAAGATCAACATCGAGTGAAGAGTTAATCGACGAACGAGCAAGTGCATATCGAGCGGCATCAACACCAACGACATCAACTAGGTCTTCCATGGTGACCACGGTTCCTGCACGCTTGGACATTCGAACCGGCTCGCCACCGCGAACTAGGTTGACCATCTGGCCAATCAGGATCTCCATGTTTTCACCTGGCTTATCGCCAAAGGCTGAGCAAAGTGCCATCATGCGCGGCACGTAACCGTGGTGATCTGCACCGAGCATGTAGATGCAGCGGTCAAAGCCCCTAGAGCGCTTGTCCTGGTAGTAGGCGATGTCTCCGGCAATATAAGCGGCATCTCCGTCGCTCTTGATGATTACGCGATCTCTATCGTCTCCAAAGACAGTGGATCGAAGCCAAATAGCACCGTCTTCTTCGAAGATGTGACCCATCTCGCGCAGGCGTTCAATCGAACGCTCAACGGCCTTGGATTCATAGAGCGAGTTCTCGTGGAAGTAGACATCGAAGTCAACGCCAAATTCATGCAGTGACTCTCTGATCTGCTGGAACATAAGTTCAACACCAGCAGCACGGAACTTTTCTTGGGCTTGATCATCCGGCAAAGCCAAAATGTCTTCCGCAGTTTCAGCTAGAACGCGAGCGGCAATCTCTTGGATGTATGCGCCTGAGTAACCATCCTCGGGAGCTGGTTCATTCTTAGCTGCCGCAAGCAGTGAACGCGCAAAACGATCAATCTGGGCACCGTGATCATTGAAGTAGTACTCGCGAGTTACCTCTGCGCCAACAAACTCAAACACTCTCGCAAGTGAGTCGCCAACCGCAGCCCAACGAGTACCGCCTAGATGGATTGGTCCGGTTGGATTGGCAGAAACAAATTCAAGATTTACCTTTAGGCCCTGATACTCAACGCCTCGACCAAAACTAGATCCTGAGGTCACGATCTCGCGGGCAAGCTCACCGGCTGCGGAGTCCGATACAAAAAGATTGATGAAACCAGGCCCTGCGATTTCAACCTTTTCGATCCCTGCGCTCTTTTGAAGCTCTGAGGACAGAAGTTCTGCGAAGTCTCGCGGCTTGAGTCCGGCCTTAGCTCCAAGTTGCATGGCGACGTTCGTCGCCCAGTCTCCGTGCTCTCGGTTCTTTGGTCTTTCGACCACTACCTCACTTGGAACTTCGAGCTCCAAAGAGCCAGCAGCAACCAGTGCGCGTAATGCAACAACAATGGCTTCCGATAGCTGGTTGGGAGTCACTTTGGACCTAGTTCCTTAGGGTATGGCAACCGACGAATTTGATTTCATCGGTGAACCTAAATCATACCCTTGGAAGGCCTTTGAATCGAAGAGCGCTTTAGCCGGCCGGCTGAAATCGCTCCGGCTCAAAGCTAAAAACTCTGCCGATGCTAGGCTGAGTATGTCCCCGCCTCTATAGCTCAGGGGATAGAGCACCGCCCTCCGGAGGCGGGAGCGCAGGTTCGAATCCTGCTAGGGGCGCTTTTGACTAACCCTTAACCGATCCAGCTAGCAATCCTCTTACGAAGTAACGCTGTAGCGAGAAGAACACAATCAGCGGCACAACAATCGAAACGAAAGCACCGGCAGTCAATAGCTCCCAGCCGGACCCTCTGGTGCCAACCATCTCAGCAAGACGAATGGTCATCGGAGCAACCTCTTTCGCGCCACCACCGAAGGTAAGTCCTACCAATAGGTCGTTCCATACCCAAAGGAACTGGAAGATTGCAAAGGATGCAATCGCCGGGACCGAGAGCGGAAGAACAATCTTCGAAAATAGCGTGAACCAGCCAGCTCCATCCACTCGCGCAGCTTCAATCAATTCACGAGGGATTTGACGTAGGAAGTTGTGCAGCAAGAAGATCGCCATTGGCAAACCAAAGATGGTGTGCGCAACCCAAATCGGGATGTAGGTACCGGTTATATTGAAGTCCGGAATGATTGTCACATCGCCAATAACCAGGCCCTTTGCGAACAGTTGAAGTAGTGGCACCAAGGTCAGCTGCAGCGGAATTACCTGTAGCGCAAAGATCGAGAAGAAGATGAAATCTCTTCCCTTGAATTCAAACCATGCCAACGCGTAAGCCGCAAATACCGCCAAGGTAATCGGGAAGATTACCGCTGGAAGTGTTACTGCCATCGAGTTAAAGAAGAACTGATAAAGCGGTGGGTTGGTGGTTGACCCCTCAAACAACACCTGGTTGTAGTTCTCAAAAGAGATGTTTGGGTTCGCAAAGAAGGTCCACCAGCCGGAGCTGTTGATGTCCTGCTCTGGACGGATCGAAGTAACCAGCAAACCAAATGTTGGGATGGTCCACAAAATCGCAATTATCCAAGCGCCAAGTGCTGCCCACGGAGAAGAGAAAACGTTCTTGGCCTTTGACTTAACTAGTGACTTATTGATTAGAGAGGTCATTATCTTTCCGTCCTCTCGAGGCGCAGTTGTCGAATGTTGTAGATGATGATCGGGATAATCGCCACGAACAGGATGATCGCCAAAGCGGAACCTCGTCCATAGTTCATCTGTCTGAAGGCCTGGGAATACATCTCGTTTGCAATCACGTTGGTTTGGAAGTTTCCGCCGGTCATGGTTCTAACGATGTCGAAGACCTTCAGGGTTCCAATAGTGATTGTGGTTAGCACCACCACGATGGTCGCACGAATCATTGGCACCGAGACCAAGTAGAAGCGCTTCCAAGGAGCTGCGCCATCAAGCATCGCCGCCTCGACCACTTCGTCAGGGATGTTCTTTAGAGCCGCAGAAAGCACGACCATGGCGAATCCGGTCTGAATCCAAATCATCACAACGATTAGCAAGAACGAGTTCAACGGCGCTTCAAGCAACCAGTTGGGCGGGGTTAGACCAAAGCCCTTGAAAATCGCAGATAGCAATCCAATATCCGGCTTGTCGTCTCTTGGCTGGTAGTTGTAAACAAACTTCCAGATGATACCTGCGCCCACAAATGAGATAGCCATAGGCATAAAGATCAGCGACTTGATTGCTGCCGGGCGCTTCATACGGTCGGTCATGTAGGCAATCGCCAAACCGATCAGTGTGGAAAGAATTGGGGCGGTGACAACCCAGATTGCTGTGTTGGCCAGCACCACCGTGATTTCTGGGATGGTAAATGCCCAGATGAAATTGTCAAAACCTACGAACTCTTCGGCCTCTTTGTCCATAAAGGAGAGAATCAGTGTGCGAATAGCCGGGTAAATCAATCCGACTACCAAAAGCAAAATCGATGGCACTAGAAAGACCAGGTACTTCAACCACTCTTGGGTCTTTACCGAGGTGCGAGAGGCGATTAGGAAAATCAGAAAAATGACGGCTCCGAAGCTCAATAGAGCTAGGGCCAAAAGGGAGAAGTTCTCCGCAATGATGTCCGCGGGGGTTTTCCTCGCCGCGTGAAGTGCCAGTGTGAACATGAGCGAATCCTAACAACCTTTGAAAGAGAGCTGTGGGGCCTGCAATCGCAGACCCCACAGCCTCGTTTAGCTATTTGTAACTGTGTGGCTTATTAGTAAGGCCAGCTTGCGTAAATAGCGTCTAGAACAGCCTTGTCAGACTTGTTCTCGGCTACCCATGCAGTCATTTCCTTCCAGAATGAACCAGCTCCAACTTCAGCTGGCATCACGTCGGAGCCATCGAAGCGGAAGGTTGATGCATTCTGAAGGATCTCAACTGCAACCTTGTTTACTGGGTCTGCAACGTTAGCGGTGTCTAGACCTAGGTTTGCAGAGAACCAGCCACCAAGAGCTGCCTTCTTGTTGTTCCACTCAGGAGTGGTTAGGTAGTGCTGTACAGCGTGTACCTCTGGACGGTCAGCGAAGATACCAACGAACTCGCCACCACCAAGTGCAGGCTTGTTGTCAGCCGAAACACCTGGGAAGTAGAAGGTGGTGATTCCACCCTCAGTGGTGGTGTCATCTGGGGACACGATGGTTGCACCAAAGTCAGCAGCAAGGATGCCACCGATGAACGATGCCTGACGGTGCATTGCACAGCTGCCGTCAACTAGGCCAGCGCCACCCTCCTGGAAGGTGGTGGTAGCGATAGAAGCAACGTCGCCTACGTAAGCAGGGTTCTTTAGGATCTTGCCAGCCTCAGCTAGAACTTCAGCAACCTTAGGGTCGTTGAATGGAAGCTCGCCAGATACCCACTGGTCGTAGGTTGCAGCGTCCTGGAAGCGAAGCATTAGGTCTTCCATCCAGTCAGTTCCGACCCAACCGGTAGCGTCACCGGAACCGAAGCCAACACACCAAGGCTGAACAGAGCCCTCAGCAGCAACGGTGTCAGATAGAGCTAGTAGCTCGTCCCAAGTGGTAGGAATGGTCCAACCCTTGTCAGCGAAGGTCTTTGGTGAGTACCAAACGAAAGACTTCACGTTAGCGCCCAGTGGGGAGCCGTAGAAGACGCCGTCAACGGTGCCGTAGGTCTTCCAGTCAGCGGTGTAGTTCTCGTCAACCGAAGCAGAAGTTGCGTCGTTTGCAGGAACTAGGCCGTTGCCAGCGAACTTAGCCAATAGGCCAGGCTGTGGGAAAATTGCGATATCAGGAGCGGTGCCACCCTCAACGCGAACAGAAATCTGAGCCTCAAACTCCTGAGTTCCGTTCCAGTTGATGGTGATGCCGGTGCACTCCTCGAACTCAGCGAAAGACTCGATGAAGAGTGATGCCTCTGGGTCGATGATGGTGGTGTAGATCTCAACCTCGGTGCCCTCGTTGCCTAGGTAGGCCTCGTAAGCAGCACAAGCGTCAGATCCGGTCGCAGTGGTCTCCTCGGTTACGGTCTCGGTGCTTGCGCAACCGGCCATTACCAAGGTAGCCGCTACAGCAGTTGCTCCAAGAGCAACTACGCGACGACGTAGTGTTGACATGTTTTTCCTTTCGACATCGGCCATAG
>NZ_CBCHRQ010000039.1:0-11754 GCF_965064355.1 Aquiluna sp. | reverse complement strand
CCGACGTAAAGCACCTTGCCCATGCGAACCAGGTCTCCAAAAGCCTGCATGGTTTCTTCCAGCGGAGTTTCGTAGTCAAAGCGGTGAGCCTGATACAGGTCGACGTAGTCGGTCTGAAGGCGCTTCAGGGAACCGTTGATGGATTCCATGATGTGCTTGCGGCTAAGACCAGTGTCATTTGGGCCCTTGGCAGCAACCGGCCAGTAAACCTTGGTCAGAATCTCTAGGCCCTCGCGGCGCTGACCCTTTAGGGCGTTGCCCAAAACAGTTTCGGCGGCTTGGTTGGCATAGACATCAGCAGTGTCAAAGGTAGTAACGCCACCTTCGAGGGCAGCTCGTACCGTGCTGATTGCCTGCTCATCCGCCACCTGAGATGCGTGGGTCAGCCAGTTTCCGTAGATGATCTCGGAGACTTTAAGGCCGGAGTTTCCTAAATAGCGGTGTTGCATTTTCGAGCTCCCTTTGGGTTCTTTACTTCTCTAATTTTGTTAAGCGAGCAACCTGAGGCTTTGGAATTCGAAGCGCTCGCATCTGTATCGAACGCATAGCTCCGTACCAGCCCAAGCCACCCTCAATGCGGTCAGCACCGAACTTGTGGGCGACACGCTTTTTGACCATGCGAGACACAAACCATGCGTCGATAGCCACTATTCCGAACAAGCCCCACATCGCAAACAGGGTGATCAGCTGTACCGCATAGGAGTCAATAAATGTTGCAAGCACCACAAGGAATAGACCTGGAAGCACCATTTCACCAGCGGTGAAGCGAGCATCGACCAAATCGCGCGCATACTTACGCTGCGGGCCGCGGTCACGCAGTGTCAGATAACGCTCGTCGCCTGCCATCATTCCTTCGCGAGCCTTGGTGCGCTCTTCGTTCACCTTCTGGCGCTCGGCACGTTTGGCTTCCTTGCTGCGGTCTCCAACTAGCGGGCGGATTCTCGCCTGCTCCTGCTCTTTGCGAGACGGGGTGGGCTGACCCTTTTTTGCTCCTGGAGTGCGGTTTTCGCTCATCATCGCCTTTCGAGATATGCCACTAGATTAGCGGCATGACATTTGCATCTAGACCACTTGACCCAGCACTTGTTGAACCAGTTGCGGGCTTTATTAGTGATTCCTTCCCTCAGGCCATTGGCCAACTGGGCGAAATGGTAAAGATTCCAGGTATTGCCTGGGAGGCATTTGATGCCAACAACCTCGAAAGATCAGCCGAACTGGTTGCCAAGTACTTCTCGGATCTTGGCTTTTTTGACTGGGTGGAGATTCGTCGTGCACCAAAGCCAGATGGCGAAATGGGTTCACCTGCCATTTTGGCTAGACGCGCTGGCAAGCCAGTCCGCCCACACGTTTTGCTTTACGCACACCACGATGTCCAGCCACCGGGGGATAGTGCTCTTTGGGAGACCGACCCATTCACCGCAACCCTGAAGGGTGATCGACTTTTTGGTCGCGGGGTCTCTGACGATAAAAGCGGGATTATTACTCACCTTTATGCCATTCGTGCGCTGCAAGCGCTTGCTAGCGAAGTAGATCTTGGGATTTCGATCTTTATCGAAGGCGAAGAAGAGGCGGGATCGGAATCATTTGACAATTTCTTGGCGGAAAATCGTGAAGATTTAGCTGCAGACCTGATCATCGTGGCTGACAGTGCCAACTGGTCAACAGAGATTCCAGCTCTAACTACCAGCCTCAGGGGAGTGGTCTCGCAGGTTTTCACTGTAAAGACCCTTGACCATGCGGTTCACTCCGGCATGTTCGGCGGACCGCTGCCGGATGCCATGACGGCCATGATCAAACTCCTCGCAACTCTTACCACCGATGCTGGTGATGTCGCTGTCAAAGGCTTGCGTTCAACCAAGTGCGACGATTTACCGCTTGAGGAAGCAGAATTCTCAGCCTTGGCTGGACTTTTAGCGGGCGTCAAGCCGATGGGTACCAAGTCTTTGGTTCAGCAAACCTGGGGTGAACCGGCGATCACCGTCATCGGTATCGATGCACCAACGGTTGCGCTTTCCTCAAATACCGCTCAGCCGTCAATCAGCGCCAAGATTTCAATGCGAATTGCACCGGACCAAAACCCGCAAGATGCACTTATGCTGCTGCAACAACACCTTTTGGATCACGCGCCATTTGGAGCTCATGTTGAGCTAGGTGCGGTTGAAAAGGGTCCTGGTTACTTGGCAAAGGAAGGTTGGGGATCCACCTTGGCCCATGAAGCTTTCAGCGCAGCCTGGCCAGAAAAGTCCGTAAACATTGGAGTTGGCGGCTCTATACCGTTCATTTCGACCTTCGCATCGATGTTCCCAAATGCGGAAATCATGGTCACCGGAGTCGAAGAGCCAGACTCAAGGGCGCACTCGCCAAACGAGTCGCAGCACCTGCCAACTCTCAAGCGCGCCATGACCGCGGAAGCATTGCTTTTGCTGCATGGGAATCAACTGACCCGAGATTAGTTAAACTAGATACAAACTTGGAGGCAAAATGACCGAAGTACTAGCTCACGGAGTGAAGCTAACCGACACCGCGGTATTAAAGGTTAAAGCGCTATTGGCTGCAGAGGGTCGCGACGACCTGCGCCTGAGGGTTGCAGTTGAGCCTGGTGGCTGCTCTGGTTTGATTTACCAGCTGTTCTTCGACGAGCAGCTTGAAGAAGTTGACGCAGTAGTTGAGTACAACGGTGTTGAGGTAGTGGTTGATCAGATGAGCGTTCCTTATCTGGACGGCGCTTCCATTGATTTTGAGGACTCAATCCAAAAACAAGGCTTCACAATCGACAACCCAAACGCCGCTGGTAGCTGCGCTTGCGGAGATTCATTTAGCTAAAAGCGCGTAAACACAGCAGATTCTCCCTCCCGGCGGGATAGAATTAGAGACAATACTGCAGTGTTTAAGGATGTCTCATTGAGTAAGAATCGTCGTGGAATAGCCCTGGCGGCCACTTCTATAGCAAGCGTTTTATTACTAGCCGGCTGCAGCCCTCAACTTGAGCGTGGTTTCCTGCCGGACGCATCTGGCGTTACCAATCACACCGATCGAATCATTGGACTTTGGACCACGTCTTGGATCGTGCTACTGCTGGTTGGATTCGTATCTTGGGCATTGATGGCATGGGCATTGGTTGTCTACCGTCGTCGCAAGGGCGAGACCGGGATGCCAGCGCAGCTGAGATACAACATGCCAATCGAGACTCTTTTCACCGTTGTGCCATTGATTTTAGTTTTGGGATTCTTCGCTTTTACCGCCCGCGACATGCAGGCCATTGAGGCTAAGAACGAAAACCCGGACATTTCTATCGCGGTCATTGCTAAGCAGTGGAGCTGGGACTTCAACTACGTCAATGAGCAAGTCTTTGACTCCGGCATCGCAGCGCAGTTCACCGGCGAAGAAGAGAACATCTCAGAGACTCTTCCAACCTTGTATCTTCCGGTCAACAAGACCGTAAAGATTGACCTGAGCTCCCGCGACGTTATCCACTCCTTCTGGGTGATTGATTTCTTGTACAAGAAGGACATGTTCCCAGGTCTGACTAACCACATGTATTTCACTCCCACCAAAGAGGGAACATACGCAGGAAAGTGTGCCGAGCTTTGTGGGGAGTACCACTCAATGATGTTGTTCCGAGTCAAGGTCGTATCTGAAGAAGAGTATGCGGCTCACATTGCTGAACTAGCAGCCAAGGGTAACGTTGGTCAGCTTTCAAATGATTACGACAGAAACCAAAACCTTCCGGGTGGTAACCCAGGGGCAAGGGGATAAGGCAAATGGCAACCACACTCACTCCGACGCTTACGAATCCAGTTTCTTTTACCCCTAAGCGCTCCAAGGGTCAAATCTTGGTTGACTGGCTAACCACCACCGACCACAAGAAGATCGGTTACCTGTACCTGATCACGTCTTTTATTTACTTCATGATCGGTGGCGTCATGGCCCTGATCATTCGTGCCCAGCTCACCCTGCCTGGACTAGACATTGTCGCCTCCAAAGAGCAGTACAACCAGCTATTCACAATGCACGGAACCATCATGCTTTTGATGTTTGCAACACCGCTTTTCGCTGGTTTCGCAAACGTTTTGATGCCGGTCCAGATTGGTGCACCGGATGTGGCATTCCCGCGACTAAACGCAATCGCCTACTGGTTCTACAATTTCGGTAGCTTGATCGCTGTTTCCGGCTTCTTTACCCCTCAGGGTGCGGCTTCGTTTGGTTGGTTTGCCTACGCACCGCTTTCAAATACCACTTTCTCCCCGGGAATTGGTGGAGATCTATGGGTCTTTGGTCTAGCGCTTTCCGGATTCGGAACAATTCTGGGTGGTGTAAATTTCATCACAACCATCATCACCATGCGAGCTCCTGGTATGACGATGTGGCGCATGCCGATTTTCACCTGGAACACCCTGGTGACTTCGATTCTGGTAATCATGTGTTTCCCACCGCTAGCGGCAGCGCTGTTTGCTCTTGGTGCCGACCGTAAGTTCGGGGCTCACATCTTTGATCCAGAGAACGGTGGAGCCATGTTGTGGCAGCACCTGTTCTGGTTCTTCGGTCACCCAGAGGTTTACATCTTGGCCTTGCCGTTCTTTGGAATTGTTTCCGAGATTTTCCCGGTGTTTAGCCGAAAGCCAATCTTTGGTTATCGGACCTTGGTTTACGCAACGATTTCGATTGCGGCTCTCTCGATGACGGTTTGGGCCCACCACATGTACGTCACCGGACAGGTGCTACTGCCATTCTTCGCATTCACAACCATGTTGATTGCGGTCCCCACCGGTGTGAAAATCTTTAACTGGATTGGAACCATGTGGAAGGGATCAATTACCTTCGAGACTCCAATGCTGTTTGCCTTGGGCTTCTTGGTTAGCTTCGTCTTCGGCGGTCTCACCGGTGTAATCCTGGCCTCTCCTGTCTTGGACTTCCACCTTTCTGACAGCTACTTCGTGGTTGCTCACTTCCACTATGTGGTCTTTGGAACCGTGGTCTTTGCGATGTTTGCCGGCTTCTACTTCTGGTGGCCAAAGTTCACCGGCAAGATGTTGAACGAGCGCTTAGGAAAGATTCACTTCTGGTTGCTGTTTATCGGCTTCCACGTCACGTTCTTGATCCAGCACTGGTTGGGTGTAATTGGCATGCCTCGTCGTTACGCTACCTATCTCCCAGAAGATGGCTTCGCTGAGATGAACATCATTTCAACCCTTGGTGCTGCAATCCTCGCGCTTTCGATGATTCCATTCCTATGGAATGTTTGGGTTACCGCTCGCAAGGGCGTGAAGACTGAGCTGAAGGACCCTTGGGGTTACGGAAGGTCATTGGAGTGGGCAACTGATTCACCATTCCCTCGTCACAACTTCCACTCGATTCCTAGGATTCGTTCGGAGTCGCCTGCATTTGATTTGAACCACCCTGAGTATGCCTCTCCCGAGGCCAAGGAATCTTATGCCAAGGAGGGCCGCATCTAATGCGTTCCAACATTGTCATCCTCTTGGTGATGGCGGCATATTTCACAGTTGCTGACATTGCCTATGGAATCTGGAGCCACCTGGAATTTGGCCAGGTTGAGCCAATTGGTACCGCTGCAATGGCACTGCTGGTAATCCTCGCCGTGTTCATCGCCTACTACCTCTGGTCCGGCATGAAACGCTCCGGAACCTTGCCCGAAGACAACCTATTGGGCAACATCGAGGACGAGACCGGCGAGGTCGGTTTCTACTCGCCTTGGAGCTGGTGGCCACTAATGCTTGGTATTACTTGCGCCATGGCATTTGCATCTTTGGCCGTTGGCTGGTGGCTGTTCTTCATAGCCTTCCCATTCGCAATGGTGGCGCTGGTTGGCTTTGTTTACGAGTACAACCGCGGCGCACACGCTCACTAAGTAAACCTTGAGCGCAGACCCAGTACTTATCGTCATAGACGTCCAACAGGGCTTCCGTGACCCGATCTGGGGTGCTAATGGCAACAATGCGGCGCTAGGCAACATCGAGAGCCTTGTGGAGCACTGGCGCAGCAAGAAGCTCCCGATAGTCGTTGTAAAGCACAATTCCAAACATCCTGACTCTCCGCTTTTCTCGGGTAGTCCTGGCAATAACCTCGAACCTTTCCTTGAGGGCTCAAGGGACGCGATAATCCAGAAATCCGTGAACTCTGCCTTTTACGGAACTCCTGATCTCCACCTTTGGCTAGCAAAGCGTAACTACAGAAACATCGTTATCTGCGGTATCACGACCAACAAGTGCTGTGAAACAACTGCCCGGATGGCTGGCAACCTTGGCTACCAGACCAGTTTTGTAATTGATGCAACAGACGCCTTTGATCTCAAGCATTCAGACGGTTCAGTCACCAGCGCGGCCGATGTGATGCGGATGACAGCTGGAAACCTGGATCGCGAATTTGCGACCGTTCTAACTACCGCGCAGGCCTTGCAGCAGTTCTAACTCAGCGCACTGTCAGCCGGTGCTGTTAGTATGGTGGCCTTGGCAAGTCCAAGACGTTACTACAAAACTAAACATGGGGATGATCGGTTTCGACACTGCAGTGTTTGCGTGAATGAAGCGGGTCGAGGATGCACAGTTATCTCGTAAACGATCTGTGCAAAACAATAGGTGCCAATACAAAGCGCGCCGACTTCGCCCTAGCCGCATAAGCTAGCCCCGAAGTCCGTCTGACTAGGTTTGATTTCGTCCTAGACCCAGACGTCATTTAGAAATCTTGCTGGTTGAGCGCGTCACAGGCTCAATCGGGACTTTTACTGTGACTGGGCCTGTCTGCGTAGTTGCTTCAGACAAATTCAGGGGCCGAGTAGAACGACTTATGAAGCTACACCCGTAGAAGAGTCACAATCTTTGCAATGGACGGGGGTTCAATTCCCCCCATCTCCACGTTAGAAAGCCCCGGGCTAATACCTCGGGGCTTTTGCCTTTAACTCTCTCTATTGACTGATCACAACGCAGCAAAAAACCCGACCAATTGATCGGGGTTTTTTGTTGAAGCTATTACTTCTTTGAAGCCAATTCTCTTGGCTTACGCTTTGGTTTCTCTACCGCTGGGGCAGGGGAGTGGTCAGCGTGTGCAAGTTCGTACTCGGCCTTTGACACCGGCGCAATTCGGTCCTCGAAATAAAGGCTCGAGAGTGCTGCACGGATCTTGCTGCCTAGAGTGATCTTGCCCTGGTCGTTTGGACGAGCAAGGGTTGGCTGGTAGTCCTTGAAGTCAATCAGCTTCCATAGCTCGTACTTATCTACCGGCTCGTGAACCTCGATGTACTCACCGTGTGGCAAACGAACTACTCGACCAGTCTCGCGACCGTGTAGCGCGATCTCGCGGTCCTTGCGCTGAAGTGCAAGGCAGGCACGCTTGGTTACCCAGTAGGCGATTACCGGTCCGATGATGAGCAGAATCTGCATGCTGGTAAGCACCTGGTTCAGGTTCATCTGGAAGTTGGTAGCGATCAAGTCGGTAGAAGCACCAGCCCACAGCACTGCGTAGAACATAACTCCAGCAGCACCGATAGCGGTTCTGGTTGGTGCGTTACGTGGACGGTCAAGCACGTGGTGCTCACGGTCATCTGCGGTTACCCACTTCTCAATGAATGGGTAGGCGGCGACGACACCAAGGAACACAAGTGAGATAACCAACGGAATTAATACGCCAAACGGTAGCACGACGCCTAGTAGCTCAACATCCAGCCTGGAAGGCGCAAGACGCAAAGCACCATCTAGCCAGCCGATGTACCAGTCAGGCTGAGTACCAGCGGAAACTGGAGATGGGTCATAAGGACCGTAGTTCCAAATTGGGTTGATGGTGAAGGTGGCTGCAATCGCCATCAGTACACCAAAGACTAGGAAGAAGAATCCACCAGCCTTGGCAACGTATACCGGCATCAGTGGGAAGCCAACGACGTTCTCGTCGGTCTTTCCAGGACCCGAGTAGTGGGTGTGCTTGTGGATGATGACCATCATCAAGTGCACGGCCAGCAACACGATAATCAGCGCTGGGATGATCATGATGTGAAGGCTGTAGAGGCGCGCAACGATCTCGTCACCAGGGAACTCGCCACCGAAAAGGCCTGAAGAGATTGATGGTCCAATAAATGGAATTGCCTTGAGCATTCCATCGATGATTCGAAGTCCGTTACCTGATAGCAGGTCATCAGGAAGGGAGTAACCGGTGAATCCACCACCCATAGCAGCAAGGAATAGGAAGAATCCAACCAACCAGTTCAGCTCGCGAGGCTTACGGAATGCGCCGGTGAAGAAGACGCGAAGCATGTGAAGTCCTGCAGCTGCCACGAACAACAGAGCTGCCCAGTGGTGAACCTGACGCATTAGTAGGCCGCCGCGGATGTCAAAGCTAATGTCCAAGCTCGATGCGTAGGCAATCGACATCTCAGCACCCTTTAGCGGTGCGTAGCTTCCCTCGTAGTGGACCGAAGCCATGGATGGCTGGTAGAAGAAGGTTAGGAAGGTACCAGAGATAAGCAGCACCACGAACGAGTACATCGCCACTTCACCGAGCATGAAGCTCCAGTGATCCGGGAAGACCTTGCGGCCGAAGTTCTTTAGAACCCCTCCGAGGCTTAGACGCTCATCAAGGTAGTTTG
The DNA here is from genome assembly GCF_965064355.1 of Aquiluna sp. Taxonomy (NCBI): domain Bacteria; kingdom Bacillati; phylum Actinomycetota; class Actinomycetes; order Micrococcales; family Microbacteriaceae; genus Aquiluna; species Aquiluna sp. Next base: position 3,164 of record NZ_CBCHRQ010000039.1, on the reverse strand, counting down.
CCGCTCCACCGATGAAAGTGGTTGGCTTTTGTTCAGTAGTTGTGCTCATTACGACTGCCTTATGTCCCAGAATGATGGCCCTACGGGCTCGGTGAAGTCGCCTTGTGCGACCAGGTATCCCTCAGCGTCAACTTCGATAGCCAACTGGGGGAGAGGCCTTGACGCCGGTCCAAAGATGACTTTGCAGTGGTCTGCTAGGTCAAATGTGGACTGGTGGCAAGGGCAGAGAAGGTGGTGGGTCTGCTGCTCATAAAGAGCTACTGGGCAACCCACGTGGGTACAAATCTTGGAGTAAGCGACGATTCCGTCATAGCTCCAAGAAGCCTTGGCAGGATCTTCCTTAAGTTCAGAAGGTTCAACGCGGACCAATAGTACCGCTGCCTTAGCCTTCTGGTTTAGCTTCTCAGCGTGATCCTCGATGTCATTTAGATTCTCTGGAACCACGTGGAAAACCGATCCAATAGTTACCTCGGAAGCCTTGATTGCGGTGCCGCCCTCGTGTGAGTCACGAACCAATCGAACACCCTTTTTCCAGATGGTGTGCTTCAGGGTGTCTCCAACCTGAGGGCCAAGATCTCCGAAGATAACAAGAGCTGGGATTGGGAAGACTGCGAGCGCTCCGTATAGCGAACGTCTAATTAGCTTGCGACGGGTAAAGCCCGACTCAGCATCTGCGGTCTTGATAATTTCAATAGCTTTGGCACGAGATTCGTCATTGCTTCGAGCTTGGTGCCGAGCCTCAGCAACTTCGTGGTCTGGCATCAGGGTCTTGGCCCAGTGCACAGCACCAAAACCGATACCCAAAAGGCTCAGCCCCATGCCGATGCCCATCCAGAGGGTGTTGTTTCTAGTGTCAGCTAAATCTGCAATTGGAAATGCGAAGAAACCCCAGATGGCGATGATCGCGCCGACGATTGAGATTCCAAACATCACAGCAATCTGCTGCTCGGCTCCCTTGGCGGCCTTTTCGCTCTTGTCCGTCATGCGAACGCGGTGAGGCTCAATTCCTGGGTCTGAAATTGGCTTTTGAATGTTTGTTGCAAGACCCGCTGGGTAAACCTTCTCGATTTCACTCATTCGAATTCTCCCTAATTAGCCTTGGCGCCAAGCCATACGGTGATTGCAATGATGAAGCCCAATCCGAAGATCCAAACAAATAGACCCTCGGCCACCGGACCGATTGACGCAAGTTCATAACCACCAACAGACTCGGCTTCTTCCACATACTTCAAATAAGCGATGATGTCTCGCTTGTCTTCAGGGGTTAGGTTTGCGTCGTTGAAAACTGGCATGTTCTGGGGACCGGTAATCATCGCCTCGTAGATGTGCTTCTCGGTTACACCGCCAAGTGCAGGCGCGAACTTACCCTGGGTTAGTGCTCCACCTGCACCAACGGCGTTGTGGCACATCGCACAGTTGATGCGGAACAGCTCACTACCGTGAGTCATGTCAATGTCTTCACCCGTGGTGCGCAGGTACTCCGCATCTGGGATTGCAGGGCCAGGAGCCAAGGAGGCAACATAGGCGGCCATTGCAGAAATCTGCTCTTCAGTGAACTGAACGGGCTTCTTGTATAGCTGAGGGCCAGATGCCTGACCAGGCATGCGACCGGTACCAACCTGGAAGTCAACCGATGCAGCTCCGACACCGATCAAGCTTGGGCCGCCAATTGCGCCCTCACCATTTGATCCGTGGCAGCTGGCACAGTTTGCTAAGAAGAGCTTGCGCCCCTCGGCAACTTGGTCAGCACTTGATACCTCAGCCTGCACCACGTTGGTTGCAGCTGCGTAGCCGCCACCGGACAGTAATAGCCCTAGAAAGATTACGAAGCCAATCGCCCAAGGGCGACGGCGCATCGGCTTTTCCTGGTTCAACAGTTTCTCCATTATTTCAAGATGTAGACGACTACGAATAGTCCGATCCACACCACATCGACGAAGTGCCAGTAGTAAGAAACCACGATGGCGCTAGTGGCTTCTTTGTGGCCGAAGTTCTTGGCTGCGTAGGCGCGACCAATAACAAGCAAAAATGCGATCAATCCGCCGGTCACGTGCAGAGCGTGGAAGCCGGTGGTGATATAGAAGGCAGAGCCGTAAGAGTTTGAGTTCAGAGCCACACCCTCAGAAACGAGGGTTGCGTACTCCCAAACCTGACCTGCAACGAAAATTGCGCCCATTACGTAGGTTAGGAAGAACCACTCGACCATGCCCCACTTCGCAGGGGACCAACCGGTGCGTCTTGGCTGCATGCGTTCTGCCGCGAACACACCGAACTGAGCGGTAAACGAGCTTGCAACCAGGATCAAGGTGTTTACAAGTGCGAATGGCACGTTCAAAATCTGAGTCTCACTAGCCCAAAGGTCTGGAGCACCAGCGCGAAGGCTGAAGTACATTGCGAAGAGGCCAGCAAAGAACATAACCTCGCTACCAAGCCAGACGATTGTGCCAACGCTGGTGGCGTTTGGCCTATTGATGGTCCCGCCGTGCACGGCGGGCAAAGTGGTTGCAGACATACCTAGAGTTTACCCCACCAACCCCGGTCGATGCCTGCTGTAACAAGGGAATTTCGAACAATTTTTGGACTATTGAGCATAAATTGCCTCGATAGACTGCTGACATGACCGAACAAAGCTGGCCAACCACTCTCAGCGCTCTTTTAGCGGGGGAGGACCTCTCAAGAACTGCCGCAGGCTGGGCGCTCCGCGAAATCATGTCGGGAGAGGCAACTGAGTCGCAAATCGGCGCCTTCATGATGGCCTTGCGCTCCAAGGGGGAGACCGTAGCCGAGCTTGCCGGTTTAGTTGACGTCATGCTTGAAAACGCAGTTTTGCTCAACACCGGTAGTGACGCGGTTGACATCGTCGGAACCGGGGGAGACCTGGTCGGAACTGTGAACATCAGCTCAATGGCTTCCGTTGTAACCGCAGCTGCTGGAATTCCAGTGCTAAAGCACGGCTCAAGATCAGCATCGGGCAAGACCGGATCTTCCGAGATGCTTGAGGTTTTGGGCATTCGTCTCGACTTGGCACCTGTGCAGGTGGCAGAGGTCTTCAAAGAAGTGGGAATCACTTTCTTCTTTGCACCGGTTTTCCACCCCGCTATGCGTTTCGTCGCGCCGGTAAGAAAGCAGCTGGGAGTTCCAACCACCTTCAACTTCTTAGGACC